>CAYPTO010000039.1:0-4577 GCA_964413625.1 uncultured bacterium | reverse complement strand
TGTTAACTCTCGCGTTACATCACGATGAGTCTGTATTTGTATATTTGGGCGAGGTGCAAAAGGGAAAGAAAAATATTGAACAACTAGGTTCGTTCAAGCCTGATTTTTCTTTTGACAGGAATTTTTTGTATCAACATAATGCTAAGGATCTGCTTAGTGATATGTTGAAGGGGATCCTGGATAAACTAAAAATTCGAGCGCAGGATGTATTCTTTTCTTTTCCGGCTGATCTTGCTTATATAGCATTATATGACGATGTACCTAAGAATAATGTTAAAACGATCGTGGATAAGGATGTTTGGTTGACCGAGTTAAAGTTCGGTCACGAATTAATAGCTCAAAGCGATTGTCAGGTTAAAGTTATTTACAAAGAAAACGGACTTGCATTATTGACTTCGGTATATTATCCGAAAAAGATCTTTGAGCTTTTCAGTTCTGTTTGTGAAGATCATCAATGTCGCTTGATTGGAATTGGTATTAATATTTTTAATGTTACTGAACTGGCAAAGAAAGCATCCAGGGAGACCGAATATGTAGTGATCGCTTTGAAGAAAAACGAATTTGAACTGGTTTCGGTTCTTAATGATAATGTTTTAGGTTATGCACGTTTTTCTTATATTAATGATCATTTATTGTATATTGCCCGAAATGGTGAGATCCCAAGCGGCCTTTGTGAGGCTGTTGTTCAAAAGAATGCGGATGAACTTGATAAATACAGGATTTTTCTAACAGGAGAAAGTGAATGTATTAATGATATGAACGATCTTGTTGAAATCCAGCCGGACATTGTGATACTGAATCCAATGAATGTCAATACCAGCTATCAGAAGCCGTCTTCTGCTTACGATAAACATTTTGATACCGTTTTTTCATCAGCTTTAGGTGCATTGATATAAGGGAGGTAAGAAAATGAGAATTAATTTGCTACGAGAAGATCAAATGACAAAAGTCCCTCATCAGAACAAAGATAAAGAAGTTCTTCATTTTGATGATACATTCTCCGGTGGGAATGATGACTTTTATTTTCAGCAACCCGCAGCGCCGACGGAGGAATATAAAAAACCGCGTAAATTTCATTTTTGGCTGTTTTTGTTAATATTTATTATTTGTGGAATTGCTACAGTTTTTGTTATTAAACCGGATAGAACATTAGAATTCTTCAGTAATTTCGGCGGAAATGTAGCTAAAGTATGGAATAGAACCACAGATAAAATACAAACATCATGGATCCATCGTAATGATCAAAAGGTCGTTAATATCGAATATCCCGTTTTACCAGAACCGATAAATGAACCGGCAAAAGAAGCTGCTAAAGAAATTAAAGAAGCAGCTCCACAGCAGATTATTAAAGTTAAAAAACCGATTGAAAAAGAAATAATTAAAGAATCAACAGAAGAAAAAATACTTAAAAGTCCACTTCTTTACGACAAAATTCGTGATGAACTTGCCCTTTCACACCGCAATTTGATGGCGGCCGAGTTTGTATGGTCAAAAATCCCCGGTGGAATGACGCTGGATAAATTAACTATTTCAGAAGATAAACTTAGTATCTCCCTTAAATCGCGTTTTCCTATGTTGATCAACTCATATTCTAATGTTATTGAACAAAATGATATGTTTACCTCAATACTTGTAGGAGACGAAGAGAAAGTTGGTGAGGAAACCAGAATTCAATTGACTAGTGATCTGCCAACCTTGAGAAAAGAAGATCGTCCTGAACGTATTTGGGATCTCGATGTAAAATGGTTTGATGATTATTTGACCTTAGCCGCGAACAGTGCCGATGTAATGGTAACTCAGCGTATTCAAAACTCAAAGTCTATGGATGCCGGAGTAGTCAAGCATGATATTCAAGTTGTGGTGAATGGAAGTCGTTCTTCAATGATGTTGTTCTTACAAGAATTACAAGCTATTCCTGCAGCATTTTCTGTAAGGGATATTACATCAACCTATGTTGCGGAAGATCAATCTAATAAGCTTGAGCTGTTCTTGGTATACTACGAAAGAGAATAATGTCTAGAATAATTAGCGGTCGATATGGCGGTTTGTATATTGCTAATCCCAAACATGCCATTCGTCCAACGACAGGTAAAGTAAAAGAATATATATTCAACGTCCTTCAAAATCTTGAAGGACGTCGTGTCATGGATCTGTTTTGTGGGACCGGAGCACTCGGAATTGAGGCCTTATCACATTATGCCGAACATGTAACTTTTGTCGATAATAATTCCAGGTCCATTCAATTAAGCCGGTCAAATTTGCTGAGTATTAAAGCTCCTGAAGATACATGGAAATGTATAAAGCAGAGTATCCCGAAATATTTTGAGCGAGATAGGAATAAATATGATATTATTTTGGCTGATCCACCCTATGAACTTAAATTAAATGAAGAGTTTTTTTATTTTTGCAGGGAACATCTCAAACCGGGAGCACTTTTAGTACTTGAATATACAAGTAGAGGAAAGTTTGAATCCGGAGAGTGGGAAGCTATTAAAAAGAAAAAAATGGGGGATACCAATATCTATTTTTTTCAAAAATAGACAAGTAAAAAGGCAAAAGGCAAAAGATCCAAGAACTAAGAGCCAAGTAATATTCACTAAAAAGCAAATTTGTCTTCCGAAGATCCGAGAAGCAGCATAGGGGAAGGCAAAAGATCGAAAACTCTCCGTAGCCTTGGCGAAGGAAAGCAAAAGTATAAAGTAAATTGTAGGAAACGGTCGAGACCATTCCAAAATAAAAGTTAAGTTTTAAATGATAAGTAATAAAAAAATAAAAATTATATAAATGTGTAGGGAACAGGCATGCTTATTCCCTAAATTTTGAAAAAGATTTTCAAAGGATTTAAATAATAAAAATATTTGTTACTTTTAGGAAAAATAAAGGAGTTAGAAATGAAAAAATGGATACTTCCAGCCGTAATGATCGTTCTATTGCTCTTCGTCGGATGTGATAAGAATGATCTTTCCATTCCCTACGAAAAATACGAATTGGAGAATGGTCTTGATGTCGTTCTTCATGTAGATGACAGTGATCCTATCACGGCTGTCGCAATTCAATATCATGTTGGTTCAAATAGAGAAAAACCCGGTAAAACCGGATTTGCTCATCTTTTTGAGCACATGCTTTTTCAGGAATCTGAGAACATTCCGCAAGATCAATATTTTAATAAAATTCAAAATGCCGGTGGTACGTTAAATGGTGGCACTTGGGAAGATGGTACGGTTTATTATGAAGTTGTTCCTAAAAATGCTTTGGAAATGGTGCTTTGGATGGAATCGGATCGCATGGGTTACATGATCAATACCGTGACACCTTCAGCTTTTACCAATCAACAAAACGTTGTTACAAATGAAAAACGTCAACGTGTTGACAATAATGCTTATGGTCATCGTGCCTATGTGATCGGTAAAGCCCTATATCCGGAAGGTCACCCTTACAATTGGCAGACTATCGGTGTTGTAGAAGATATTAACAATGCAACCGTTCCGGACGTAAAAGCTTTTTATAATGAATATTACGGCCCGAATAATGCTACTTTAGTGATTGCAGGAGATATCAATCCTGAAGAACTAAAACCTCTTATTGAAAAATACTTTGGTGAAATAAAAGCTCACGGCAATCCGGAACCTCTTAAACCTATGCCGGTTACTTTAGATAAGACTAAAAAATTATATCATGAAGATAATTTTGCCAGAGCTTCCATGTTGACCATGGTTTGGCCAACCGTGGAAGAAGGCAATAAAGATGCTTATGCATTACAATACCTTTCTTCTTTGTTATCTGATGGCAAAAAAGCACCTCTATACAAAGTTCTTGTGAAAGAAAAGAACTATACCTCACGCGCCAGCGCCTATACTTACCATAAAGAATTAGCAGGTGAGTTTTATGTGAATGTCACTGCTAATCATGGTGTCAGTCTTGCTGATGTTGAAGACGCCGTATTTGAAGCGTTTAAAAAATTTGAAGATGAGGGATTTACAGAACGTGATGTTGAACGTGTAAAAGCTCAATTGGAAACCGGTTTTTACAACGGAATCAAAAGTTTGGAAAACAAAGCGTTCAGTCTTGCAATGAACAATGTGTTTACCGGTGATCCGGGATATCTTACTCAAGATCTTGCCAACTTAAAAGCCGTTACAAAAGACGATATTTTGCGAGTATATGATAAATATATCAAAAGTAAAAATTATGTAGCAACCAGCTTTGTACCTAAAGGACAAATTAACATGGCAGCTGCAGGATCTGTAAAAGCCGATGTTGTGGAAGAGAACATTGAAGACCAAAAACGTGTTGAACAAATCGCTGCTACAGATGAGGAGGTTAAAAAAACACCGTCAAAATTCGACAGAAGTATTGAACCTGAAAAAGGTCCTATGCCGGAGATCAATTTACCTGAAGTATGGACAAGTGAACTCTCTAACGGTATTAAGGTCTATGGCGTTTTACACGATGAATTACCTTTAGTATCTTATGAATTGATCATCCGTGGCGGACATTTGCTGGATTCAATTGACAAACCTGGTGTTGCCAATTTGGTTGCCAATTTGACTATGGGGCTACTTCTTGAAAAGAATTTT
>CAYPTO010000038.1:0-8731 GCA_964413625.1 uncultured bacterium | reverse complement strand
AAGAGCAGGCGTGAGATTCTCCTATACTACCCTGAAGTATCGGAAAGCCCGGGGCTAATGATAATTGAATCAAACAAAAACCCCGGACTTAAGCCCGGGGCAATAGGAATGTATTTAACTTTATTAAGTTACGAGTTACGCATCACTCTTTACTTCTTTCACTTTCTTCCCGAATTCCGGTTCTATTTTAAGGAATTTCAGCAAAATAAATCCCGGTATGGTTGCAACAACCACCCAAATGAAGAAGTGTTGATAACCGATAATTTCCTGCAACCACCCGCTCATCATGCCGGGGATCATCATGCCCAGTGCCATAAAGGCGGTAGCGATAGCATAATGTGAGGTTTTGTATTTACCTCGCGCAATATAGATCATAAACATCATATAGGCAGTGAACCCAAATCCGTAGCCGAAGGTCTCAAAGGCCACACAAGGAACAATGATCCAAAGACTTGAAGGCTGGACATATGAAAGAAAAATATAGACTGCATCCGGAATGTTGATCATGATGGCAAACCACCAGATCCACTTTTTAAGTCCATGCTTGGAAACAGCCATACCACCCAAAATACCCCCCAAGGTCAGGAAGAGCAGTCCGATCGTTCCGTATGTTAATCCATATTGACCGGCAGTTAAACCAAGTCCACCTGCTTCACGCGTATCTAACATGAATGGTGCGGATAGTTTGACCAACTGAGATTCACCCAAACGGAAGAGCAGTAAAAAAACAATGGCCAAGCCGATACCGTCTTTGGTAAAGAATGAGCCAAAGGTTGAAAAGAAATCTTTGATCGCTTTACCAACAGATTGTTCTTTGCGTTCTTTTTCAACCTTTGGTAGAGTAAAACGATGGGCCAACCAAAAGATAAAGAACATGGTGGAGAGACAGAAAAAGAGAACTGTCCATGCCGTTTTGACCTTACCGGATTCGGCATCAAAGAAAGCATTTGTAGGTGCAGCTAATTTCTTATCCAACTGAATAACGGACATTACCGGTTTATCCCAGTTATCAGCGGTAAATTCAAAACGTATTCCTTCTACTAACTTTATACTTTTATCGCCTTTATCTTGTCCAAAAGTCACAATAACCGTTTTATCGGATTCGGGTGCTTTGGAAAGGTGAAAATATATGATACCAATATTACCGGCATATTCAGTAACTTCTTCTTTTTCTACGCCAAAAGAATTACGCAACCAGTTCTCGAGTTTTTTGGGTTTGTCTTTTTGAGTTTTTTCTTTTTTCTTTTTTATTTTTGCAATCTTAGGTGCATCGGGATCCGGTTGTCCCTGAGCAATATTCCATGCTCTGGCTGCATTGATCACAGAATCCGCATAAACGGTTGATATCTTTTCAAGCGGGATATCAAGTTGTTTGGGTGCATAGACCAGTTGCATGTCACCGGGTTTTTCCAAATAATCAAAATCCTCGAGCATAACCGTTTTAACCTGTGTGTCAGTCGGAACCGCATTGACTTCAATACTGACCTTGTTCATACCTGATGCATTGATTAAAATAGAAACAAGAATAACAAAAACACCTTGTCCCATTAGCATGGCAACACGATAAAAGGCAGAACGAATTCCATTGAACAAAGCTTGGTCACCTTCATCAAGCCCGATCATGTAAAAACCATCAGCAGCAATATCATGAGTTGCGGATGTAAAAGCCATTAACCATAAAAAGGCAAGGCTGATCTTAAAGAAATTCGTCGTGGGGATCGTTAGGGCGATACAAGCGAATAAAATGCCCAAAACGAACTGCATAAGCAGAATCCACCAGCGTTTGGTTTTAATATTGTCAACAATAGGACTCCAAAGGGGTTTAAGAACCCAAGGGAGGTAGAGTAAACTGGTATAGAGAGCAATATCCGTGTTGGAAATCCCGAGCATCTTGTACATAACGACCGAAACAACCATTACAACAGTATAGGGGATTCCTTCAATGAAGTACAGGGATGGGACCCAGCTCCAGGGATTCTTCTTTTTGTTTTTGTTCATAAAAACCTTTCCTTACTTATTTCTTTGCATACAGAACAGGCATGTCTGTTCCCTACTTATAGATTTTTTTATATTCACTTCCCGGATAGTAATGGGCAAGAATTTCTTCAGTTGAATAACCTTTTAAGCTCATGCCTAAAGCGCCGATCTGGCAGAGTCCGGCACCATGCCCCCAACCGGCACCATGATAGATAAAGCGTTTGGGGACATCGCCTGTTCCCACTTTATCAATAACGACTGCAGATGAGAAAAGAAATTTGGGGTGCAGAACCAGACGTGCATTATAATCTTTATCAATTTCAATTTCATGTTCTTTATCTTCAAAATCGCGATAGATAATACCTAATTTTAATAGACGGGCAGATTCCGCACGTTTTCGGGTTTGAAGATCAAGGACTTCTTTTACATCAATCTTTAATTTGTCTCGCAAATTTGCAGATAGCTCATCATTGCTGATCTCAACCGTCCAGCGGAAATATTCTCCTTCATCATCACAGGCACCGATATATTGTTTCAATTTATTTTCCGGTACCGTAGTTGATGAACAGAATGCTTCCTTGGGGTTTGAAAGGATCCATTTTTTAGCGTTTTCTTCGATCTTAAGATTTGGGACTTCGTTACCTTCAGGCATATCTGGAATAGCTTTCATATAAGGCAGGGGTGTGTTTTCCCAGAGATTTTCAAAAACCTCCATTTTACCACCGCAAGATTTTGAATAACGGGCATCGCATATTTTTCCATCATAGATGATGACCATACCGCGCGTAGCTTCGGTACCGGCTTTACTATTCCCGGTAACATTATTAAGCCCCTGGTAACGTTGACAGCAATCATCATTACAAACATCCACCCCGATATTCGTATGTTTTTGTTCAACATTTGCGAGCATCCAGGCACGGGCGATAACAGTCTGTGCTTCGATCAAAGCCGATGGACAAGCGGCACCCATTTCGGAAGTTGCAACACAAGTAAGATATGTTTCCAAAGGCAATTCATTTACAACAAATAGATTGCCGTTCAAGACGGATATCTCCAAATTCCCCGGTAGTTTTACCGAGATATATTTTCGCCAGTGAAATTCTCGTCCGGAAATAACGGGATCGAGTGTGATATATGATTTATCAATGACCGGACGAAAAATGACTTTATTGACTTCTTCGTATTTTTTTCCGTCTATCTTAAAAGAAATGGCATTGTCTTCAACCTCAAAAAGAATACTGGCAACGTCACATGTTGAAAAAGTTAAGGTGTCAACGATCATTTCATAATCACACATATCAGATAAAAAAGTGGTCACTTTCTTTTGATCATCCTGCGGTAGAACGATACCGACTCTGATCAGAGGTTCCTCGTTTGGAATAACGCCGGGTTTTAGCATTTTATGTACCTTTCGCTAATATAATTAGTCAATTGAGAACAATGCTTATTATATCATAAATTTAACAAAGCTATAAGCTATTTAAAATAGTATATAATGGACCCGTTTTCAATTGGAAAATAGACTATTTAATAGGATATGTTTAAAACAAGATGACCCTCCTACGCCCCGAAGTGTAGGGGCGGGGAAGGAGCTATTCATAAAAAAGTATTTTGTACTATAAATAGATCTTTCCCATTTTCATCAAGGCATAGCCTTCGTCACAAAGTATCGGGACTTCCATCTTTCATCCAAGGGTTCTCTGTAGTGGCGCGGCGGCGTAGCAGGCCTACGATGAACAGGCTCATATCTTTAAAGTCTAGAGTTTACACTTCGTAGCCCGAGCGAAGAAGTGCCCAAGATGTACTGTATCGAAGTATTTTCTATCTTCTTGTAATTAAAGGCTCTTTTCCCTATTATTTCAATTATAAAGGAATTTAAAATGGATATCGCACTCATCATCATTGGTCTTCTATTTTCTATCTTCGGTTTACTTGGTTGTTTGCTACCGGTGATTCCGGGACCGCCTTTAAGTTATATTGGATTATTGCTTTTACACGCAGCACCCAAATATCAGTTTTCAACTAAATTTCTAATCATTATGGCAATTATCACCATTTTTGTAACCGTTTTGGATAATTTTATGCCGGCTTGGTCTACAAAAAATGCCGGTGGGTCCAAACGTGCTGTTTGGGGATCCATTCTCGGTCTGGGTGCCGGAATGCTGATCTTTCCGCCTTGGGGTTTGATCATTGGCCCGTTTTTGGGTGCAGTGATCGGGGAGTTGAGTACAGGCAAAAATTCTTCGGAAGCGTTAAAGTCGGGCTTCAGCACTTTTATCGGTTTTTTGGGTGGTGTTGTGATTAAGCTGATGGCATCGGGAGTGATGTTATGGTATTTTATTAAAACAGCATTTTTTGCATAGAGTATTAATCGTCTTTAGATATAACAAAATTTACTTAAAAAGCAAAAAAGACGTTCGGGGAGAGCGTCTTTTTTATATTACCCGGGGAGGGTAGTAGGATTTTTTGGGTTTCATTACTTTGACACTTGTAAGTGTATAAGGTTAACAAAAAGATGCCCTGCTTGTTCCCGCTTAAACTCTTTTTTTGGAAAATAAAAAAGACGATCATTTTAATCGTCTTTAAAGACCCGAAAGGATGAAGCATTTATTCATATCAAAGAAAAAATATTTATATCATGAATAGATCCTTCCAGACCTTCGCTTTATCATCTTCGCTTATTGCTTCCTTTGTTTTGCTTAATTTTATGCTTTTTTTGCCTTTGAGGCAATATACAATGACAGATACTTTTTCAGGGATAAGGAAAAGACATTCGTCAATTGACGAATGTCTTTTCTATATAAACCCGGAAGGGGGAAGAAGGATTAACGTACAGGGAGGAACCAGGTTGCGATTTCTACAGGTGCATCTTTATCAATGAAAGTCACTGTGGTAATCATACGGACACGGAGTCTGCTATGTCCGTTACCTTTTCTAAGCGAACCGCTAAAAATATTGTCATCGGCAGTTAAATCAAGGCCTTCACCATCATCCAATAGGGCAAAATAGCGACCACCGGATCCAAGAACATTCACATCATCAGATCCGTCAATAGCCACATAGGCTTCAGTTGTTTGAACACCCGGTCGACCGCGATATGATCCCCGGTTTTGACGACCGCGAACAACTTCATAAAGTGCTTCCGTGTCATCAAAGACCAACATAGTTGAATCATTATCGGAATCAAGAGTAACATTTTCGATTGTGTTTAGGATACCTGCTGTTTCACCGGCTTCAATACTCTTGGCTACGAGTTTCCATCTGAGCTCTGTTGTGTCAGTTCCTGTGGAATCGTTTGTACACGAATCGGCACATTCAACTTGAACGAACTGCATGTAAGAGGTCGTAGTATATTCATAAGATTTTTCCCAAACCTCAGGTGTATCAACAATAGCTGTATCTCTTTGATTGATGACCATGGTTCCAAAAAGTGTTTTGGTCAAGGTAACCAATGCGGTATCATCAGCGGTGTATTCAATACTGCGTTGAACATCAACACTGTCAATACCCTGTTTTACTTTCAGACGTATGCGACGTTTGTTACGTCCATTACCATTACCGTTTGGTCCGGGCAAAGCTTTTGAAAATGAAGTAGGAATATCAATATCGATATCTTCTTCGATCACCGCATCCACGTCTGTTTCAGCAAGGATCTCGGCTTCAATGAGTTCGATGAGTGTAGCATTGTCATCCTCATCATTGTTATTCCAGCCGCCGGTCAATTCACCGAAGTCACAGGAACTCAGGATCAGCATTGTAGCGATCATAAGTCCGATAAAAAGTTTTTTCATTTCTCTTTCTCCATTTTAGATTCGTGTTTTAGCTTGTCCTCCGAAGCCTTGGCGTAGGAGGGCTTCCATGTATTAGACACGGTGATGTTGCGTAAAGTTAATACAGAAATAAGAATTTTAATAATTATTGTATAAAAATATGCAAATGCTTTGAAAAGATATAAACGATAAGATATGAGAGATATGGGGACCCAATAGGAAATCGGAAACAGATATTTAACTTGACGTTCTAAATATTACTTGATATTATATTATATATTTAAAAATAAGCAATAGGAATTAGCTCATGCAACGTTTGTTTGTAATTATTGTATTTTTCTTTACTCCAATTTTGGCTGTTGATACTTTAAATTGCATCGCAAACTATGAACTGACACCGCCAATGGAAGAAGGCTCCATGATGGATCCGATTGCATTGGGTGATATAAATGCCGATGGTTATAATGACTGGGCTTTTACTTTTTATGATGAAAATGAATTCTATCCCAGAGATAGTGTTCAAATATATTTTGGTTCTGATTCAATTGATTTTACACATGATCATACTATACAGGCACATCGTATTGGACAGGTGGGTGATGTAAACGGAGATGGTTACAGCGATATTGCATACTTGCGCCTTTTCATTAACAACCGATATCATGTTAAAGAACCGTTAATATTTTTATTACATGGTGGTCCGACTTTTGATTTTATACCAGATGACAGCTGTAAATTTATAAACGGGACGGCATATTATGCATATTACAGTGATATTAAGAAAATCGGTGATATCAATGGTGATGGTTATGACGATATTTGTTGTGGTCCAATTTGGGATCAGGGTAGCTATATTACAAAGCCATCCATGCTGCCATCAGGCTCAACAGTCGGGAAAATGTTTTTGTATTTAGGTGGTGATACACTTTCATGGTTGCCGGATACAGTATTTACACCTCCATTCGATTACCCTGATCACAGTTTGGAATTTGGATTTTACTGGGGTAATTATAATAGTTTAGGAGATGTTAATACTGATGGATATGATGATTTTTCGATTACATATTGTAAAAATAGTAATTTTGGGGCTCCACCAGAAGAACAAAAATATTTAACTTACATATTTTTTGGTCATTCTTGCATTGATAGCATTGTCAGCAGTGTTGATACATTCTTCTATGGTCGTATTCTACAAGACCTAGGAGATGTATCAAATAATAACAACAAAGCCTTCCTTTGTGATCATAGAGATAGTGCTGGACAGGTGATTAACAATGGCATTGCCTACGCAAACGATATCTTAAATACTCAAATTGATTATTCTTTGCTTCAGGGGTATAATCTTGCACCTGGAGATGTGAATGGCGATGGCTATGACGACTGGTGTATATATGATAACAGTTTTAAAGTATTTTTGGGAGATAATGAACTAGACGATATTGTTGACTATGTTCTCCCTTCGAATGCGCAACCGGCAATTTGGGGATATACAAAAACAATCTTTCTGGGTGATATTTGTGGAAATGGATTTGATAAACTAATGATATTAAAAGGAATGAGTGGTAAGTATAATACTTACTGTTACTCATACAATTCTGTAGAAACAAATATTATACAGGATATTCCCAATGATCACATATTGTTGAATGTTTATCCCAATCCTTTTAACCCAACTGCTACCATTAATTATCGACTATCAGCTGTCAACAATGTTGAGCTTGCTGTCTTCGATATAAATGGTAGGCGGATTAAAACATTGTTCAAAGGTATTCAAGAAATGGGGCTTCATAAAGCACATTTAAATGGTAGTAATTTGTCGTCAGGAGTATATATCATTAGAATAAATGCCGGTGAACAATTTGAATCAAAGAAGATCGTACTGTTAAAATAAAAGACTATTAACATTGAATACAAACGCAGTCTTTGTGCTGCGTTTTTTTATTTCTTGGATAAGTTTATGATAATTATTATACTAAAAAATAGTCGAAACGACTAGAAAAGGAGATATAATGAAAAATAGATGGCAACTACAAGAAGCTAAGGTCAAATTTTCAGCTATGATCAATGCAGCCGGTGAACATGGACCTCAGTACATTACCAAACATGGTAAAGATTCCGCCGTGGTGTTGTCAATTAAAGAATATCAGGAAATAACGAAACGTTCAAATTCTTTATCTGCATTTTTTCAGGAGTCCCCTTTATATGGACTTGAGTTGGATCGAAATAAAGATTCAGATCGGGACATTGAATTATGAAATATTTACTGGATACCTGTGTAATATCAGAGCTTGTTAAAAAGAAACCTGATCCCCTTGTTGTAAACTGGATTAACTCTCAAAATGAAAATGATCTTTATCTTTCAGTCATTACTTTTGGCGAAATTCAAAAGGGTATTTCAAAATTGGATGATGCCGTAAGAAAACATAGCATTCAACTTTGGCTGGAAGATCTGAGCGATCGTTTTTATGGGAGAATAATTGAATTGGACATTCAGATCCTTTTAGAATGGGGACATTTATCAGGAGAGTTGAGTAAAGAAGGAAAGAATATTCCGGTGATCGATTCTCTTTTGGGAGCTAGTGCTCTTAATAACAAACTTTGTTTTGTTACACGAAATACGGATGATTTTAGGTTTTGTGGGGTAGAAGTATTTAATCCTTGGAATGATATTTAAAAGAATATTCAACCCCGTCAGGGTTGTAAAAAAGAAGGAAAAGCGCCTATACTATTATTGAATCCCTACGGGATTCTCATTAATGTGTTTAGAAAATGAGTTACCACGGCATTTATGCCGTGGTAATAACAACAAACAAATCGGGTTTTAACCCAAAAACTGAAATTACTATGAGGGTTAAAACCCTATGATTTAAGTTCTCCCAAACCCCGAGCTAAAGCACGGGGTAATTCATTATTTTATGCAATTACATATCTACAAAGCTTTCGTTCCTATGGGACTTACGTTTTATGTTTTACAATTATCTCTT
>CAYPTO010000037.1:0-8753 GCA_964413625.1 uncultured bacterium | reverse complement strand
TTATTCGAAGTTGGGGTCCATAATATTTCGCATTCCCAAGTGTAGAATCGATCATACTAAAATAATCATCATAAAAATCTTTTTCCATTGAGGCAAAAATATCATGCTGGTTGTATTCATCATAGGAGATCGTTGTTGAAAAAAACGAACGATCATTAATTTGACGAAATGCCGTAAAGTCAGCCCTGTATAATTGAGTGCTAAGCGGATCATAGGATCTATGATAAGCATTATTGGCAAAACTGGTTTCTACATGAAACAATTCTTTACTCTCTTGATACATAATATAACTTGCAGGATTACCTGTTAAGTAATATACGTTCAATGGTTTTTCATAGTATTTTAGAAATTGTCCTTTCCAAATCAGTGGGTCCTCAAATGCGGAAACTGAAGATGCGGTGATCAGTAAAAGTAAAAAAACATATTTAAAAAATTTATTCATGTTGATATCCCGGTGTCGGTGCGTTAATTATTATAAAATCAATCCTAGAATTATTGGTATCAAATCCGGGACGGATGCGTTCCAGTGATTGTCCGGCATATTTAGATTGACCTATCCCTCCCCATGATGCATCTACGCTAAATGGCACTTCTTTTATATGAGTTTCTGATGAACTGAATTCAACACAGTCAATTACGGTGTTAATATCAATACCATCTGATTGATCATAATCCGATCCGTTGCACAATGCTAATCCATCTCCTGTTAAGCCTACCATAAAATCTACTTTACTTCTTTGGGAAACACGTCCGTTGTTCGTGGTTATATTGGGTACATTCGGATTGTCATAGGCCGCGGCTTCGATATTATTATAAAACTCCCAGTCGGCATTTGATAGGTCAACTGTTTTTCCGGCAATGGGTCCGATAATATTATGATCAAATGCATTTCCTGCCAAGACAACGAAATCACCGGGCTCCACAGGATATTCCCTCCCTGTAAGCGCTTGCCCGGGAAATTGAAAGATATAGGTTACTGATAAAGTATCTGCAAAAAGTGGTGTTCTTGTAAGACGCAAAAATATCATGCCATCAAGATAAACTGTTTCGGTCATTCCGTTATATAATTCAAAAAACTGGTCAAAAAAGTAATAAATATTATTCGGAGGTCCACTGGTATAAATTTCGTTGATCTTTAGTCCCGTTTTTGATTGTTCCATTAATAAAGTATCTGAATATACCATATTAGTACCAAGAGAATCTACTGTTAAATTCAATGATTTTGCGCCCACAATCTCAATTTCTTCATAATCGTTAGGATGAATAATAGTATAAGCTTCCACAATATAGTGTGCATAGGGTAAATGTTCAAAATGGACCAACCCATTATCATCGCTTGTTGCAAACATAGGCGAAATATTATAATCCTTGGTATATACCTTTACGGATAAGTCTGCAACCGGGAGTGTAATAGTGGAATCTTCTTCCGACGATACAGTAAAGCGTAAGTTAATGGAAAGATTTCCATCAACTGCCTCCGGTTTATTTTCCGATAAAACACATGAAACTAAAATTAGTAATAATGAAAGTAGTAAAATTTGATGTAACGTTTTTATTTTCATACTTCCTCCAGTAACTTAGGCTAATTTCCCGTCTAAAATATATAGCGAGATATTAAATTGTAATCCGGTATCACTATTTTTATTCATGATGATATCCCGGTGTTGGAGCATTAATGATTACAAAATCAATTCCGGAGTTATTGGTATCAAACCCGGGACGAATACGTTCCATTGATAATCCTGAGTATTTAGATATCCCAATACCTGCCCACGATACATCCAATGAATATGGTACTTCTTTAAAATGATTCGGATTTGAGCTATATTCAACACAGTCAACCACGGAATTTACATTAATACCATCCATTTGATTATAATCCGAACCATCACATAGTGCTATACCATCTGAAGTAGTGCTCACCATAAAATCAACGACACTGCTCTGTGAAACCCGGCCGTTATTACTTGTAATATTAGGAACATTTGGATTATCATAAGCCGAGGCTTCGATATTATTATAAAATTCCCAATCTGCATGAGACAGATCAACTGTATTTCCGGAAATAGGGCCAATAAGATTGTGATCAAAGGCATTCATAGCCAATACAACAAATTCTCCTGGTTCTACAGGATATTGACGTCCGCTTAGTGCTTGTCCGGGAAATTGAAAAATATAACTCACAGATAAGGTATCTGCAAAAAGTGCTGTCTTGCTAAGACGTAAAAAAACCATTCCATCCAGATAAACAGTTTCACTCATCCCATTATATAATTCATAAAATTGATCATAGAAATAAAAAATATTATTGGGTGGACCGGCGGTATATATTTCATTAATTTTCAGCCCTCTCTCAGATTGCTCCATGATCAAAGTATCGGAATAGGCCATATCGGCACCAAGAGAGTCCACAGTTAAATTTAACGATTTAGCACCTACAACCTCTATCTCTTCAAACTCACTTGGCCGAATAATTGTAAAAGCTTCTACATTATAATGTGCATAAGGTAAATTTTCGAAACTGACAAATCCACTGTCATCGGTTATTGCGAACATAGGCGGAATATTATAATCATCCGTATAAACTTTGACGGGGAGTTCTGCAATAGGTATCGTAATGGTTGAATCTATTCTCGATAAAACTGTAAATCTTAAATTTATTGAGATATTGCCATCAACAGCTCCCGGTTTGCTTTCAGATAAAAAGCAGGAAGTCATTATTAGCAATAATGAAAGCAGTAAAATTTGATATAACGTATATTTTGTTTTCATAAATTTTTCTATAGCTTAACGCTCATTTCCAATCCATAATAAATGGGAGAATTTAAATTAAATTGCAAACCGGTATAGGGGCTTACCCAGGTCGCGCGGTTATCAAAGAAGTTATTGATATACAGCGAAACCTCTGCATTGTTACTCAATGATTTTGAAATACGCAAATTGAGCAGCCATTGTCCGGTATAGCTTTGTACCTCTGCATCATACCAATTAGACATCCCTTGATAATATATATAGGGATCACCGTAATTATTAATTTCTTCTTTACCGACACTCTCATAGATATATTTCTTTTTGTAGTACGGCGTATATTGAACATCCATAGTTACCCACAATCCAAAACGCTGATTCAGGTAACTGGCTTGTCCTTCAAGGATCAATTTACTCTGCCAATAAGTTCGCGCGGGATACCATAACTCCCAATTGGGTGAAGTTGCCAAATAATCAGGATCATATTTCAAAGCTTCTGAACCGGACTGGCTAAAACGATATGTTGCATTAAGGGCATATTTTATATCATTGATACGTTTTGATCGTAATGTAAATTCCCCACCGTAATCTTCCGCCCATCCCACATTTTCATAAATGGAATAAGTATAATCTATATTGATGGTATCCGGATTAATATCATAACCCTCCGGATAGGTCACACCATTTGGTCGATTTTTGGTTTTTGTATAGTACCCGGTCAACGAAGCCCCCAACAGATCATTAATCCTCCAATCCAATGATGCTTCAGTTTTTTGAGAAACATAGGATTTTAAATTTTCATTTACCTGATATATGATCTTTTCTGTATCCACTTGTAAAAGGGTATCATAATAAGAAATATGTTTTGGCGTTTTATAAATTTGGGTCAATGAAACCGATTTTACACTTTGCCCCGTACCGGCACGGAATGTTACTTTATCGGATATTTGATATTTCATATTAAAACGCGGACTGAAGAAATCGCCTTGCTTTGCATCAAAAAGCGAAAATCCTTCATCAAAGGATATGCGAAAACGTTCAGGATTAAACAAGTCATAACGCAAACCAATTAAAATATCCATTGGACGATCAAAAATGTCAAATGAGATCTTATCCTCAGCATACAGTGAAAACTTTATATTTGAAGGGAAATCATCAAAGGAATAAGAGCGTTTAGTGGATGTCCGTCCGTAATAGTTAAAAACCGAATCAAGCACAACACCTTCACCTGTGTTTTTTTCATGATCGGCTTCTAACCCAAACAATAATTTATTTTTTGTATTTCCTAAATCAAAAGTTGATCTACGTTTAAGTTTAAATGAAAAATCCCATTCCATACCTCGCTGGCTTGCGGTGGCATTATAGGGATATATCATAAGCAAGCTATCAACCCGCAGTATAGAATCCGTACCGGCAACAAAAACAGTATCCCGCAAGTGAACAATAGAACAGTAAGAGGTATCTACACTACTAATATCCAAACCATAAGGCAAAAACAGCTGATCTACGACCATCTTTTGTTTGATAACATCTTTTGAATTTAAATCAATACCGACAAAAAGATCATACTTAATATGAGATTCCGGTTTATACTTAAGTCTGATCTTTCCCGAAGTTCTGTATCCGCGATTAGTGTTTTGTATATGATACTCATCATTAGGTTCTTCATCATCAAAAATACGAGTATAGGTTGCGCTGAGGCGGGCATCAAGTTTATCGTCAAAATACAAACGGGAAAAATTTGCCTTGCCATAAATTCGTTGATATTCATCTCCATTTTTTCGCAAATTACGCTCGCTATAACTATAATTTACATGATAATCAAACACTGCTTTTTCAAATTTATGCCCACCATTATAAGAGAATCCTTTTGTATCCGGATTGATCTTTGCTTTAAACCGTCGGCTGACTTGTCCCTTTTTTGTTTCGACCTTTACAACACCATCGGTAAAATTTCCATATTCAACCGAGGGAATACCGGTAATAACCTCTACTGAAGCAATATTATCTGCAGGGATGGTTCGCAGATCAGTTCCACTCTGGTCTCCATAACCACTAACATATCCGGCTGCTTGCGCATCTCCTGAAATCTCGTTTCCGTCAACAACAATTGACGTACCGAAAGATTCAAAACCATATAAACCCGAATCAGAACGCTTTACTTTCCGCAGTCCTATATTCTGCTGTTTGGCCAAGCCCATCTGTCCGGATTTTTCAACACCGGGTATCAGGGTCAGTACATCTCCCAAATTAGAAGCCTGTAAGTGATCGATCTCACCGGAGTCAATTTTTCGGGTTGTTGCGATCTCTTCAGGAATAATATCTCGTCCTGCTGCTTCAACTTCAATACCACCGATCATAAAACAATAGGACATATCGTCCGTACCCTTTGGGTTCTCGATTAGTTTTATTTTTACATTATATATTCCATTATCTGAAACAAAAAAATCAAACAGGTTGTTACTATAAAAACATTCTTTCATTCCGGCTATCTTATATGTACCCTGAGGGACCTCTTTAAATTCAAAGAAACCATCTCTATCCGTCATGGTTTGAGCGGAAAAATCGGTACCTCTTTGCGGTTCGATCGCTACCAATGCTTCTTTAATGGGTATATTACCATTATAATTTCGGACATATCCGCGCACGGTTGCCGAAAATACTTTTTGACCGGAGATAAGAAATAACATTATCACCAAAACGATATACCGCCTTTGTTTACTCATAGATCCCTTATTTTTTTTGAATTTTATCTTTAAATCCGAGTCCATAAAACGCCGCCATTCGATTATTTTATTCCCACA
This sequence comes from uncultured bacterium, assembly GCA_964413625.1. Classification (GTDB taxonomy): domain Bacteria; phylum Fidelibacterota; class Fidelibacteria; order Fidelibacterales; family Fidelibacteraceae; genus M50B103. The sequence goes on along the minus strand of CAYPTO010000037.1, from coordinate 3,201 downwards.
TCCTCTTATTACTTCATTCCAATATTATGGAATTATTATTATTGTTATAAGCTAAACTATTATTAAATTATTTTTAATCTTGTCCTAACAATAATAACTTTTTTAGCTATTCCGGCAACAATCCCAAACGGAATGCAATTTATAAATTAATTTTTGTTGTTTGCAATATTTTTCTATGTCTTTTTGTCTCAATGTCCTATATTTCCACGAAATTGCAGTAATTAAATTAGGAATCACGTATGGAACACGTTATTGAATGTAAGAACCTAACCCATTATTATGGGGATAAATTGGTTCTGAACGACCTTAACCTAAAGGTCGAAAAAGGCAGGATATTTGGTATTCTCGGCAAAAACGGCATGGGGAAAACCACTACTATCAATATTTTGATGGGATTTCTGCGTCCTACCAGCGGACAATGTTTGGTGCTGGGTGAAGAATCTCACAAACTTTCACCCCTAACACGGCAAAAGATCGGTCTTCTGCATGAAGGACATCTTGCATATGATTTTATGACCATTAAACAGGTCGAGAATTTTTATGCGCGCTTTTTCCCGAATTGGAAAGCCGAATATTATTGGGATCTAATTGGTAAACTCGGATTAAATGATAATCATAAAATCCGTAATATGTCTTGTGGACAGCGTTCACAGGTTGTTTTGGGCTTAATCTTTGCTCAGGACCCCGAACTCCTGATCCTTGATGACTATTCTATGGGTTTGGATCCCGGTTATCGTGCTTTATTTATCGATTATCTGCAAGAATATGTTCATGGTAGAAATAAAACCGTATTTTTGACCTCACATATTATCCAAGATGTTGAAAAAGTCGTTGATGATACCATTATTATGGGATATCAGAAACTTTTATTAAATATGCCTCTTGAAACATTGAAAAAAGGTTTCCATCGCTTTGAATTTCGTAATGCCAATGCTGTCGGTATGATCAAAGCTGATGATGACACGATCACGAACATAGAATATTACAACGATAAAATCACTTTGTATTCTTTCAAATCAGAAAATGATGTAATAAAACATCTTAAAACATTGGGTATTACGATTGATAAGCTTAACGAAGTTCCCATGAATTTGGAAGAAGCATTTATCGGTCTTACCGGAAAATATTGATCAGGAGTGAAATTATGTTAAAAGCTATCTTATATAAAGAATGGATCAAACTTCGCTGGGCCGTGATCGTGATCACCGGATTGACGGTACTCTCATTGGCATATAGTATAAGTATGATCAATTATTATGTAGAATTCCAAGGTGCATTTTCTAACTGGATGTACGTTATTGGCAAAAGCCTGCTTCTGAAGAATCTTGTCTTTGTCAAGGTGCTTCCCTTGATTACCGGACTGGCATTTGCCTTGATCCAATTCGTACCGGAAATGACAAATAAACGCATGCGTTTATCATATCATCTACCGATATCGGAAAAGAAACTTCTGCTTTCATCAATAGGTATTGGATATTTATTCCTGTTTGCTGAAATCGTTTTCCTCTTTTTTGGATGCTGGCTGGTTGTTTCCATGACTTATCCGGCCGAGATCGTACAGAAAATGTTGATGACAACGATCCCTTGGTTTCTGGGTGGATCTGCCATGTATTTCATGGGTGCATTCATTATACTGGAACCCTCATGGATCTATCGCATCATCTACGCCGTTGTATCCTATGGTTTGATTGAACTGAATTTCCGTGCATCAACTTATGACCAATATCAAAATCTCTGGGCATTGATATTGATCGTTGCTGCTATGCCATTGGCCATTATGTTCGCCAGCCATCGCTTTCGTCGTGGAACTAAATAATTTAAAAAGATTAGGTATATGTTATGTTAAATAAAATATCAAGATATACGATCATTCTTCTTATCGTCATTGTGTCCGCGCTTTATTTGCCGGATTTCTTTTCAATGCTTTTCGATAAGAAAGTGACCACCCCCCGCATGGATTACTCTGCAATTATTGATGAATTTGTTTTTACCAAACATCATAGTATGGGACAAACCGAATACAAAGACATCAAAGGCAATACATATTCGGAACGTGAATATTTTAAACTCTTGCCTTTCATGTATTATGCATACTTGGAAAAATGGGGACAACTGCCTGAAGAAGTTCATGGCTTTAAGTTGAGTTCCAAGGCTATCAGAAGAAATTCTCAAGTATTTCGAGTTCAGACAAAGTATATTGATCCTCCCATTGTTCCACTTTATATTATGTTCGAAGCTGAACCGGATTATGCTCAATTAATGATCCCCGATGACGTTTTCCGCTTGGGAAATACAATAGAATTTCTTGATCCTACCACCAATTCGGTCCTTGAAGAAAAATCTGAACGTTTTCAAAATGCCATGCTTGATGCCGGATTTACTTTTCCCGCAAAGCTCGTTGCGGGTAACGGCACGAATCGTAAGCCTTTTGATGAAGGTTATTTCATTAAAGATGCCAATAATAATGTTTTTCAACTGAAAATGATCAAAGATGTCCCGGTTTGTATCAATACGGGTATCGATCCTGATCTTGGCATACGCCAAATTTTCATCAGCGAAAATTTGCGCAAAGAATTTTACGGGTGGATACTGACAGATAATAATGAAATTTACTTGATCACTTATGATGATTATAAACTTCGTCAGATCCCAACAGTGCCTGATGATCCTAAATATGCTTATATTGCAGATGAATCTACCTTCTACTGTTATATCTATCCTGTTAACAAGCATATTAAAATATCAGGTGATGGTTTCAGACAAATGATCGTTTTGGATAATGATTATAATAAGATCGCTGAACATGTCGAGACATGGACTCCTTACGACAAACGCTCTGCTTCTATTGTAAAACATTTCCTCTTCCCTTTTGAGCTAACAACCTATGACCCTTTGAAGCATGTCAAGCTACAAATGAACTGTTTCTGGTGGGAAGGACTTGTCGGAGTTGCCGTATCATTGTTCGCACTGGTTCTGTTCTCAAGAAAACGTCCTTGGTTCGATTATGTGATCGTTCTCTTTACCGGTGTTTTTGGTCTGATCGGAGTATTGTTGATCAAACCGGAAGATTAATGTAAACAAGTCTAACGAACATTTCGAAACAACAAGTGCCCTGATAATAATATCGGGGCATTTTTATATATGGTATAAAGGTTTAGGGTCCTCACCTTCTTACCTTCTTACCTTCTCACCTTCTCACCC
>CAYPTO010000036.1:0-8819 GCA_964413625.1 uncultured bacterium | reverse complement strand
ATGTTTTTAAAATCAACAATACTATTTTTATTCGCGAACGTGATCATAAGATTGATCTGGAGCCCCACCTTTTTTTATGTAACGCTTCATGGGGCAAGTGACAAAAAACAAAAATTAAGAAACAAATTATGGATAAAATAACCATTTAGAAATAAGGATTATTATGGAAAATGTAATCAAAATCACCGGCCTGACAAAAGACTACAAACAAGTCCGGGCTCTTGAAGACATAGATCTTCAGATCTCCCGGGGGCGTATTGTCGGTCTTCTGGGCAAGAATGGAGCAGGTAAGTCAACTCTGCTAAAATGCCTTTTGGATTTTCTTCGCTATGAAGGCGATGTAGAATTCTTTGGAAAATCGACCAAAGAATGGAAATATGACCTGCATACACGGGTCGCGTTTATCCCGGATGTAAGTGGTTTAGATCCGCGATTAACGGTACAGCAAACAATAGATTATGTAGCGGGAATAAATCCTTCATGGAATTCCGAAAAGGCAGAGCGTCTTTTTGCGAAAAGTGAGCTCCCTCGCAATCAAAAGGTCAAGACTCTTTCCAAAGGAATGAAAACTAAACTTTATCTTATGCTTACACTTGCAAAAGACGTTGATATTCTTTTATTGGATGAACCGACATTGGGGCTTGATATTGTTTTTCGAAAGGAATTCTTTGATCTGCTTCTTGGGGAGTTTTTTGACGAGAGCAAAACTGTGATCATATCAACACATCAGGTGGCAGAAGTTGAGAATATCTTGCAAGATGTCGTGTTTATTGATCACGGTAAAGTTAAGCTGCACCAACCGGTTGATAAGCTTAAAAAAGATTGGTCTATCGTTGAAGTTTCTGCAGATCGAGAGCAAGAACTGATGGCCTTTAACCCCAAAGCAACAAGTCGCTCGCTCGGTAAGGTGCGCGGGTTGGTTGAAGGCGACATTAAACTACCCGATGCAACAGTTGCCGTTCCCAGCGTATCGGATATCTTTGTCGCTGTAGTCAATCAATAAGGAAGGATTATAAAATGAATCAAATAAAAACATTATTTCTAGCGGAATATCAAAAACGTAAATCCTCTTATTGGTGGCCCGTATGGATCATAGCAGGATTAACCGCACTTTCACTTATTGCAGGGCTTGTAGCCTGGATTACTGAAAGTCCGAATATTGTTATGTACGGTTCGGACGGAAGTCGCGAAGGATTACGTATAGGAATGTATGGTGTTATGTTCTCTTTTGGTATAACCTTTGCTCTATTTATGGCCCTGAATGCGCAAAGCTCACTAAATCGGGAAAAACAATTGGGATCAGATTTGTTCTTTCGCAGTCAACCCGTTTGCACTTGGAAAATTACAGCCGTCAAATATGCCATACATGTCTATGGGAGTTCTCTCCTATTGCTGGGATTGGGAATAATATTTGCTGTTATCCTTAGTATCGTCAGCGTATTCTTTGTAGATGGTTTCTACTTGGGCCAGGCGCTTTACGGTACCTTTCTTGGATGGCTCACGTATCTGAAAGTGGCACTTGTTTTTGGATCCTTACTTTTTTTCTTCTCTGCAGTATTCAAGAACAATGCTCTAATTCTTGGCATGGCCGGATTGGGCATACTTGAAGGTCTGTTTGCTATTATTGAAGCTATCTTCCGTCATACCATTAACATGCCAAATATATTTGAATCTCTTGTTGGCATGGTCGGCACGATGGGACTTGATAAAATTGAAGAGATCAACATGTCAATTGTCATGGGTGATTATCGTATTCTTTTCGGTTTATTGTTTGCAGGACTCTGTTATGCAGGTGCGACCATAATCTATAAATATCGTGCCAAAGACGTTTAAAATACTTCTCCATGTTATAACATATTTTAATAAGATCCCGTTTCCTGTCGAAGCCCGTCAGCTGACGGAGCGGGATCTCTCTTTTGACAGGATTACAGAATAATCGGGATAATTTTATTTAGTCAGGATAATTAAGTTGTATTATACGCTATCAGTTATCCGGTATATCTTATGATCTCGTCTAAAAATGACATCTTGTCGTAAAGCACAACTTGTTGCTTGATTCTTGTGCTTTGAATCTTTAATTTGTTTTATGACATATCACAGGCAAACCATCGGTACTAATTTATATGTTGTAGACGAGATTGACTCAACCAATAAAGAGCTTCTTGAGAATGCCGCCCATTACGAACATGGAGCGGTCTTTTGTTCGCGAAAACAAACAGCCGGCCGGGGCCGCCGAAAACGTGAGTGGCATTCTCAAAACGGTGGTTTATATTTTTCCGTTTTGCTAAAAGATCAAAAAAATATTTCAAAAACATATCCCTTTGTTCTATTGAGCGCTCTTGCTGTCGTGCGCTGCATCCACTCCTGTGCCACACATGGTATTGCCATCAAGTGGCCAAATGATATATATATCAATCATCGCAAAGTTTGCGGTATTCTTGCAGAATCTTCCACACGCGGCAATACAACGGATATTGTCATTGGCATCGGTATTAATGTTAATAATAACGTATCACACATTAAAAACTTACGTAATCCCGCCGTCTCTCTTAAAGAATGCCGTGAAGAAAAAATTGACCTTCTTAATTTTCTTGATCGAATAATCAATGAAATTGACTTGTTATATTTCGATTACTGTGAGAATAAATTCCACTTATATCTTCCCGAACTAAACCGATTACTCTATGCCAAGGGTCAGACCATTGAGATCAAGAGTACCGGCAATACACGTCTTGTTACTCCATTGTCTTTTACTGAAGATGCAAAATTGCTTTGCCTTGAGAATGGTAAAGAAGTGGAAATTTCCATTGGGGAGATATAGGCGATCCGTTTTAATTTTTTTGTGTTTACTGTATCTTATAATTTACCGTCGGGCTCTTCCAAAATTTCTTGCAATATCGCCTTAATTTCTCCATATTATTATTGGATATATTATGGATATGCACTTTAATCTAAAATCATTTTCTTCTGAAAGCATTCACGCCTGTGTTGCCGCTTGTGGGCTTGTTGATGCTTTATATAAAAACACTTCCGGCGTCTCTGGCGTTAACCCAAAGATATTAGAACAAAATGCCGGCCAAAGCAAAACTCTTAATCCCGATAGCCGCGATGCCATGATCGCCAGGGGAACTCTTGAATGGCTTCAGGATTTTCACAAAAATCCTCAGTCTTTTTCTTTATCAAATACTTCTGTCAGGACACTGCATCGTAAAATATTAAAATATAGTTCTCGCGACGATGGAACACGCGGTAACTACCGCACAAATCTTGATGCGGTCATGAAATCTTTTTTTGAAGAAACAAAAAACGAACTTATCCGACATGACCGTCATCCTTTGTTCGTTATATCGATTTTCCGCGCTCTTTTTATAGATCTAATGCCGTTTATTACAGGAAATGTATTGTGCGCAAACTATCTTGCCTACGGATTGCTCTTTAATAATAATTATCCCATCGTTTCCCAACTACCGCTAATTGCGTCCTTAAACAACCCCGATAGCCCCGTCTCGTATGATCCGCTTGTTGTGCTGCCCAAAGCTTTATCAATATTGTTAAATGATCCGGATCAAAATCTATCAATTCATCCTTCGCTCCTCAACCCCAAACTTTATTTAAATCCGCGCCGGAAATCACTGCTCAATTATATCTCTAAAAACGCTCCGTTAAAGATCTCCGATATCATGTTGTTTTTCCCGAATGAAAGCCGGAACACTATAAAAAAGGATCTACTGTTTTTAAAAAACAAGGAGTTGGTCTTTGCGAAAGGTAATGGGCGGGGTGTAATTTATTTTATTAAACACGATTAGTATGTGTTTTTATATGTTGGCAAAACGGCAAACAAGTCCTGTTGATGTTAATCTTGCCTCTCCTTGTTTATGTTCTGATTCTTAGATCTTGATTCTTGAGAAGTTCACTCTCTATGCAAGATTATTTTTACCATTACAGGCAGAGCTCTGATATTGTATGTCCATCCAAGAATAACAGTTGAAATAATGATTATCTTAACCTCGGGAGAATAGTTAAAAAACATGGCTGTGGTCGCCGTTGTCATAAGAACCGCAAATGGGAGCCAAACGCTCTGATTCTTTTTGAATATAATATAGACAATGATGGGGACAATAACAAATGCGATCAAGAGCTCCCGGCGAACAAAGAAAAGGAAAATACCCATAATTACAGCAGCTCCTTTTCCACCCTTAAAGCGGAAATAAAGTGGGTAAATATGGCCATATAGAGCTCCAATTCCGATCAATCCCAATGCAAAATCCGGCAATTCAAAATAGCGATCAGCAATGATCATTGGGATAAACGATTTAAAGGCATCTAAAATTCCGGTAATAGCCCCCAATACTTTGCTTATGTGTAAGTAAATATTCTGTGCCCCCGGATTGGTATTACCCATTCTTCTTATATCGCGACCCCGGGTTAATTTAATTAATATTTCAGCAAATAGGATCGAGCCAATCATATATCCCGATAACAAACAAATGAAGTATTTAATTATTAGTTGCATTTTATTACTTCCCGCAGGAAATAAGATGTTTTTTCGCTAGCTTATCTTTGGAAATATTGCCTATTTGTCTTTCCTTTTTCCGGAAAGACCTATCGCTATATTTCCCAGGCCAACGGCCAACATAGAAACCCCCACCACGGTATTTACGGTAAGCATAAAAATCAAACCAAGTCCTGCTAATGAGACACCCATTGCAATAAAAAAGCCATAGTTGATTTTTCTTTCCGCCATGATTCGTCTCGTTATTTTATAATAACATGACAACAACGTTGAAGAGGAACAAGAGTACTGCACTTAGTGATACAATAATTACAGAAATAATCCATAAATAAAATAAAGGTCCAACGCTACGTGTTTCACTTTTTGTGATTTTTTTATATTTGCTCACAAATTTTAAAATATGAGAATTTACCGCTAAAAAACCAGGGGTTTTATCGTTCCGCCTATAATGAAAATCATAAATAAAAATCGTACTAATAAGATAAAGGGCTATACCGCTTGCTCCGATAATAATTAACAATATGTTGATCATTTTTCTTTCCTACTTTGTTAAAACACTTGTGTTTTCCCGAAATAGATTCATATTGTATTGTCAGTTGTCATAGCCATAAATTAAAAAATCTACTTTTGTAAAAATTTTTTGGCTTCTTGATCTCGCTCGCGAATACAAATTGTTATTCGGAAGCTTGTGCTTAAAAAATACTGTTAACAAGATATTTAATTTATGGTCTAGATTCAAGTAGTAAGTGTAATTTTATAACTCTTGGAAAAAACTTCATTTGGCGTTAAAAAGCCGGGTGTTTTTCTGAAATTAATTTTTCTTTATTCGGATTCTGATCGCGTTTCTTTGTTCACAGCTAAGCTATTTGTAAGTTTTCAATTGTGCATCTTATGTTTTGTTGTAAAAACAGGGTGCATCTTACGATAGCTTGCCTGTTTTTCCAAATACCTTTCAGTTGCACTTACTTGTTGAATTTAGGAATTTAATGTTTATCGTGATATTAGTGATTCAATATTTTCGAGCACTTTATCGAGTCCGTCAACATCTTTCCCTCCCGCTGTTGCCATGTGGGGTTTACCGCCACCGCCACCGCCCATGGCCTTGCCCAATGATTTGACAATATTGCCAGCTTTTATGCCCTCTTTTACGAGATCGTCCGTTACAACACACAACACCTGGGGGGTGTTTTTGATCACGGCTCCAAATACGGCAATGCCGCTTTTCATTTTTTCGCGGACTTTGTCGCCGATGGCCTTAAGTTGGTCAATATTTTCCACATCTACACGATTTACAAATAACGATTTACCATTTATATTTCGTTCATTTTGGAAGTAAATATCTATATCCAATGTCAGTAGTTTGCTTTTTAGCTCGCTATTTTCTTTTTCAAGAGTACGTACATAGTTGCTCATACTGATCACTTTATCGGCTATCTCTTCTTCGGGAAGTTTAATGGCATCGCGTAATTTCATAATGACAGTTTGTTGTATTTTTAATATATCAAGGGCGGTAGACCCCGTAATAGCCTCAATACGTCGCACACCTGATGCAACGGAATTTTCCGCAACAATTATAAAAGGGCCGATATCTCCGCTACGTTCTACATGGGTTCCCCCACATAATTCTTTTGACATTTCATTTATACTTACTACGCGTACTTCATCACCGTATTTTTCGCCAAACAACGCTTGTGCTCCATCTCGTATTGCTTCTGTATAGGGTTTAATATCTGTCACAACCGGGGTATTTTGCATGATTCGTGTATTAATACGTTGTTGAATGTCTATTCTCTGTTCCATGGATACTTTTTCAAAGTGAGTAAAATCAAACCGCAATCGATCGGGGCCAACATATGACCCGGCTTGATGAACATGATCTCCTAAAATAGCCCTCAATTCTGCGTGCAGCAAATGAGTGGCGGTATGGTTGCGTGCTGTATCGCGACGAATACTTTGTTGAACTTCAAGTGTAGCTGTAATGGGCTTTTTATTCCCTTCTAGAACGGATCCTTCAACAATATGCACAATATCATTACCAATTTTTTTTGTGTCGATTACATTTATCCGGGCATCGGTATTGATGTTATGTTTATGCAAAATAAGTTGACCCTTGTCACCTACTTGGCCTCCTGATTCGGCATAAAAGGGGGTCTTGTCAAAAACAAGATATGTGTGTGAATCGTCCACTGCATATTTTAACAATAAAGATTCTGTTGTATAGGTGTCATAACCGACAAATTTTGAATTTTGATCTTTTTCCAATACGATCCATGTCAATTCTGTAGAACCCTTCATGGAAAATTTACCGGCCGCCCGCGCACGTGCGCGCTGTTCATCCATAAGCCGATTGACTTCTTCTTCATTAACCAAAAGATCCTTTTCTTCAGCAAGAAGTCGAGTCAAATCAACAGGAAAGCCAAAAGTATCATAAAGTTTAAAAACATCTTTACTGTTCAGTGTTTTTTCAGCACACTTCTTGGCTTGTTTTGCGATTTGATCAAAAAGGTCCAGTCCTTTATCCAGTGTGTTACCAAAAGATTCTTCTTCAGCACGTATAATACGCTGAATATGTTCACGTTGGTTTTTGATCTCGGGATAAACATCTCCTAAAATATGTGCAACAGCAGGGACCAGGCGATATAAAAATGGTTCTTTTAAATTCAATTCGCGACCAAAACGTGCAGCTCGCCTTAAAATTCTTCTCAGGACATAAGCGCGACCTTCGTTTCCCGGGATAGCCCCATCTGCGATCGCAACCGATAACATACGAATGTGATCCGCTATAACACGATGAGGAATACCTTCATTATCTTGAGTATAGGCAATGCCCGAAATAATTTCTATTTGCTCAATAATAGGTTTAAATAAATCGGTATCATAATTGCTTTGCTTGCCGTTTATTACGGCAACAATTCTCTCAAAGCCGGCACCTGTATCAATGTGTTTTTGATCCAGGGTATGTAGTTCACCGTTTTTATCACGATTAAATTGTATGAAAACCAAATTCCATAATTCCATATATTTGGGGTCATCTGCATTAACTTTTAACGGATCTTGATTTTCAATATCATTACCACTGTAATAATGTATTTCAGAACAGGGGCCACATGGGCCGGTGTCGCCCATTGACCAAAAATTATCTTTCTTGCCGGCCTTCAAAAGATGGGTTGAATCCAAATTGGGAATATTTTCCCATATCTTATATGCTTCATCATCTTCTGTAAATACGGTTGCGTATAATCTTTTGGGGTCCAATCCCCAGACTTCCGTAAAAAGCGTCCAAGCCCAATTAATGGCTTCTTTCTTATAATAATCACCAAAACTCCAGCTTCCCAACATTTCAAAAAAGGTGTGGTGATAGTGGTCGCGCCCAACCGCTTCAAGATCGTTATGCTTTCCGCTAACTCTGATACATTTTTGCGAATCAACCACACGTTTGAATGGGGCTTGAGCTTCTCCAAGAAAATATGGTTTAAATTGATTCATTCCGGCATTGGTAAATAACAGTGTTGGGTCGTTTTGTGGAATAACCGGTGCTGATGAAACGACGGTATGTCCTAGAGTTTTTTCAAAATATTCAATAAATTGTCTTCTTATTGTTTTAGAATCCATTCTCTTCCTTTTTAGCGTTCAAACATATATACCAAATAAATGTAGCCAAAGAAAATATAAAAGGCAAACTTGTTCTCCTAAGCTTCAATTATTCAAAATGGGGTAAAAAGATAAATTTCATAAGCTAATGTGGGGTAAAATAATGGATATAGAATTATTCAACAGCAAACTTTGCCGTCGCTTTTAATCCGTCAATATTACTGATAAAAACAAGGTAAACACCTCTCGAAATATAATCGCCATTGGGCAAAACACCATCCCAAACGATCTGTTTTTCAAGATTCTCTATAGCGTCAGGGGTAAATTCGTAAATAACCCGACCGGAAATCGTCGTAATGCGAACCTGACATTGTTCTGCAAGTCTATCAATAACAAGATAGGGGTCAATACCGGGTTTAAATGGCTGAGGGAAAACGATAATATCTTCTATTGATGTCCGTTCTTGGGTCCAGGCAATCTCAAAACGGTTCAATCCAGAAGCTGAAAGCAAGTAGGCATAACCGTTTTTTGTATCAAAGATAAGATCGTAAACTACATTATCCAAAAGTTGTGAGTTCTCTGAAGTTAGACCATTACCCTCATCAAACCAACGATTATTTGTCATGTAGATCTGAACACCTTGACTTTGTGTCAATATCCATTTATTTCCTTTGGCATCAATTCTTATTTTTACAGGAACCATTCCGCTCAAACC
>CAYPTO010000035.1:0-8882 GCA_964413625.1 uncultured bacterium | reverse complement strand
ATTAATTGGAATATCGTTAATATGCTGGGTGGACGCTATATTATTGTGCCCGGTCGATTACAAGAAACTTTTTTAAAAGCGGTCGCAAGTGATGAAAACAGGAAAGAAATTCTTTATGAGAATAATGTAGCGTTACCCAAAGCATGGTTTGTAGAAAAAACCAAAAATTTCTCCGATAATGCGGGTATATTACGATACATGAATACCCGGGAATTTGATCCCGGTAAAGAAGCGCTTTTGTTGAGTGATGAGGCAAATATAGTAAAATCATTTCCGGCCGGCGGGACGATTTCGCTATTAGAAAACACACCAAATCATCTAACATTTTCTGTTAACATTAAATTTCCTCAATATGTTGTCTTTTCCGAAATGTATTATCCAAAAGGTTGGAAATTAACAATGGATGACGTTGAGATCCCGATCATTCAAACGAATTACGCTTTGCGTGGGGCTGAAATCCCGGCTGGAAAATATACTCTGGATATGGAGTTTCACCCCAGCTCATATTTTGCCGGTTTAAGCATTGTTTGGATCGGGGATCTTATCATGCTTGTTTTAATATTTGGCGCAATTTTTCTGATAAACAGAGATAAAATATTTAAGAAAAAACACCCAGATAAAGAATGAAAAAGAAAAAAATACTGATTATTACACACACATATAGCACTTTTGTGTTACGGGATGTAGCTATATTAGAAAAAAAATATCACGTGATTCAATTTACTTACAAAGGCAGAAATGATCTATTAAGCAATATTCTTGCGCAATTATCTCTTAACTTCTGGTTATTGCAACATATCTGGACATCTTATGCCGTTTATATATGGTTTGCGGATTATCATGCATTTTTACCGGTGTTATTCTCAAAGATATGGAAAAAGAAATCTCTTTTGATTGAGGGTGGTTATGACACGACAATCATTCCGGAAATTCGCTACGGATCGCATATTTCCGCCCTTAGAAGCAAAATGAGTTCTTTTGCGATGAGGCATGCTTCACTCAACCTTCCGGTTTGTGAAACATTAACCCCGGAAATTATAAAATGGGCACCCGGGGCAAAAATTCAACATCTATATACGGGCTATGATTTTAATTTTTTCAAAGCCAAGGGTCAAAAGAAGAAGATAATTTTAACAGTTGCAACGGGCAATTCCGAACAGCGGATCCGTTTGAAAGGAATTAATGAGTTTGTCAATGTCGCACAAAAATTACCTGATTACCGCTTTGTTATTATTGGTATAGGCAAGGAAGGACGTAATCACTTAATAAACCTACCGAATAATTGTGAGCTTTTTGATAAAATAAATCAAAAAGAATTACTTTCATGGTACCAACAAGCAAAAGTGTATGCTCAGTTTTCCATGAGAGAAGGTCTTCCCAATGTCGTTTGTGAGGCAATGTTGTGCGAGTGCATTCCAGTAGGATTTCGTGCAGGTGGAATACCTATAGCAATAGGAAACGCGGGATATATTATTGAAAACAGATCAATAGACGAAGCGGCAAAGGCAATAAAACTGGCAATGGCCACCGATTCTAAAAAAGGTATAATGGCCAGAGAACATATTATTAATAATTTTCCCCAAAAGGCCAGAGAAGAAAAATTACTGAAGTTGTTAGCTGATCCAAATTTATAACAGATTATATTAAAAGTTTTACACTATGAAAAAAGTACTTGTCATTACTTATTATTGGCCCCCGGCGGGCGGGCCCGGCGTTCAACGCGTACTTAATATTGTTGAAAATTTACCGGAATTTGGATGGGAGCCTATTGTCTTGACAGTTGAAAATCCCAGTGCTCCTGCTTTTGATAAAAGTTTAGTTTCACGCATTCCTGAAGAATGCAAGGTTTATCGCACTCGAACAAACGAACCGTTTGCGGCATATAAAAAATTGACCGGCAAAAAGACCGAAGATGCCCTGCCTAAAAATATTCCCATTGATAAAAAAATATCCTTAAGCGAGTGTCTGTCTCGTTGGGTGAGAGCCAACTTTTTTATTCCCGATGCACGAAAGGGGTGGAAAAGATTTATGATTAAAAAGGGCTTAAGCATAATTGAGGAAGAAAAACCGGATATTATTTTTAGCACATCACCACCTCATTCCTTGCAATTGGGCGCAAAGCAGCTTGCAAAAAAGACCGGAATCCCTTGGGTGGCGGATTTTCGCGATCCATGGACAGAAGCATATTGGGAAACACAAATGCCCAAATCCAGCCGAAGCAAAAAGAAGAATTTAAAATATGAAGAAGATATTTTAAGTGCAGTTAATAAGGTTACAACGGTCGGAAAGGGTATTCAAGCACTAATCCAAAAAAAGACACTCAGCCCCGTAGAGGTTATATATAACGGTTACCGCGAGATTAATAATGAATATGTTCCTTCCCCATATTTCGAGATCCTGCATTTAGGCAATCTCGGCGCCATGCAATCCTGTAAGGAACTCTTAGAAGCGGTAAGCTGTTTGGAAGAAGAAAAAAAAAGAAAGCTACGGCTTGTTTTTATTGGAACCATTGCAAATGAATATAAAGTGCTGATAGAAAAGAAAAAGGATATCAACACAGAATACATTGATTTTTTACCGTATGATAAAATGATCACTCGTGCCAGCTCAGCATCAATGCTTTTTTTGCCAAGATTGAATAGCTCTTATTCTAAAAGTTTGATTTCGGCAAAATTGTTTGATTATCTGGCTTTAAGGCGTCCGGTCCTAGCTATTGCTGATAGAGGAAGTGATATAGAAAATATTTTAAGACACACTAAAAGCGGACGATCCTTTTTATCTAATGAAATCAAGGAAATATCCACATATATTTCAAATACTATGGACATCACAGAAACTCAAAAAGTGATACCACTAAAAAACAACGAACTAAAACAATACTCAAGTCACGAGAATGTTTATACATTAGTTAAAATATTTAATGATTTAATTGTCTAAACGTATTTTTTTTTCGAGCATACAGCTATAAAGCGAGAAGCATATATTTAACAATTTGCATATAAAGAATAATCGCCAATTTGAACTATTAACAAAAAATATGTTGGGAATTAGCTGATTATATGATTTTTATATTTATTCTTTGGCGATAATGCTTGAAAATATTCTTATAAAATTATGGTAAATAATGTTTTATAGATGAAAAATAATTGAGTATTTGTCTAAAAATTGCTTGTGATTGAAGCAATATATAGCTAAAATTTACCCGATAAACAAATTAACAGAAAAAATGGACTAAAAAAAAGATAGCTAAAGTTAATAACTTAAGGAGGTTATTTATGAAGAAGCTTGTTGTGGCCGTAATAGCTATTCTTATGATTTTACCTATGTGTGTTTTTGCACAGGCAACAGGTAAACTTGTAGGAGTAGTCACGGACGCCAAGACAAATGAACCCCTCGCGGGAGCCAATGTTCTTTTAGAAGGAACTGTTCTCGGTGCGGCAGCCAACGCCGACGGTTCGTTTATTATCTTGAACGTCCCGGTTGGAAGCTATGATGTCTCAGCATCGATTATTTCACATAAAAAGCTCACGATCCAGAAAGTTCGTGTTCTTTCAAGTGTTACGACCGAGTTGAAATTCGAACTTGAAGAATCTGTTATAGCCGGTCAGGAAGTGACCGTTGTGGCAGAACGTAAACTGTTCGAAAAATCTGTAACATCAAGTGTTTCCATGACAACTTCCGACGAACTTGAAAACATTCCTGTTCGAGGAGTTGCAAATGTAATCGCCAATATGGCCGGCGTAGTGGCCCAGGATGGGCAAATCCATATTCGTGGTGGACGCCCTCACGAAGTTAAATTCTTGGTCGGTGGAGTGTCAACTTCACTAGTGACCAGCAACACCAATGCAATGACCATTATTCACGATGCTATTGAAGAAATTCAAGTATTTGCGGGTGGTTATACTGCCGATATGGGTAATGCAAATGCCGGTATCGTAAAAACAGAGCTAAAAAGCGGTGGTTCGGAAATTCATGGTTCTATAGAAGGACGTACAGATGGTTTCCGTGATCCTGCGTTAGGCCAAAAAGTTTTGGGTACTTATAATTATGGGCACAATACTTTGATTGCATCTATTGGTGGTCCGATTACAAAGAAGGTTAGATTTTTTGTAGCGGGACAATATGAAGGAGAAAAAGATTCAGAAGTTCGCTTTAGCGAAGGATATGAATTTTTAGGTATGGTTAACGATAACCCCAATAATCCCTCAAATACCGATACGGTCGATTTGGTTTATGCAGATGGTTATACACCACATGCCGGACAAGTTACTTACGCTCTGAACGGTTCTCTTACAATTGATACACCGACGCGCTTACGTTTTGATTTCCTTCATGATTGGACGAAATACGATCGTACTTATAATGCGCCGGTTATGCTGAACACTCTCAATAACAGAACCTACTATTATACTACACCGACAACATTAATTACCGCGAAGGCAACAAAGCTGTTTACCAATACAGCTTATATTAATGCCAAGGTCAGTTATTTCCGTTATCAGCGTGAATTGAACGATCCTTATTTCGGCAATGATTGGACACAATGGTATGATAGTGCTGCGGTTTCCGAATATACTGATAGTGCTGTTACCTACCGTAACGCCTACAGACCTCAGTATAATTACATTATCAATGGTTTCCCGATCGAACGAGACGGCGAACCTTTAAATATCTATTCAAATCTTGAACAAACCTATGTTGGGTTGAATCTTGATTATGTTAATCAGATTAACAAACATCATGAGCTTAAAATTGGTGCAGATCTTAAGCGACACACAGTTCGCCAATACTCTGTTGCTCCTGCTGCCATGATCTATGCCGGTGAACCTGGCTCTGTTGACGGTTATACCCAATATGGATGTCTTGATTCTATTCCAATCGCCACATGGATCCAAAACGCAGGTATTAATGCTTACGGTTTTGACGCTTATGGTAATGAAACAACAGCAAAAACCGTTTATGCCGATGGTACTTATATTGATGGGCCCAAACATCCGCTTGAATTTGCAACTTATCTGATGGATAAGATTGAATATAAAGATCTTATCATCAACTTAGGTCTACGTTTCGACTATTATGACACGGATGACCGCGAACTTGTTGATCCTGCTAACCCGGCTGTTGATCCAAATACAGCTATGCTGGCTGATTCTGCTTGGGTAAAAAAAGCTCCATCGCTGAATTTAAGTCCGCGTATTGGTTTCTCTTTCCCGATCAACGATAAAACAGTCTTTTACTTAAATTATGGTCAATTTGTACAGATGCCGCGACTGAATGAAGTATATTTCAGTTCTTATACTTATGCTCGTCAGATCGTTCGTCAAGGTTACTATTTCATAAATCCTGTTGGATTTGGCTTAGATCCTCTGCACACTACATCTTACGAAGTTGGTTTCCGTCGCGAGATCAGCGACTTTGCCGCATTTGACCTGACTGCATTTTACAAAAACGTTAAAGGTTTGATTGAAGTGGTCAAACAGCTTCCTACTCCCGGATCAAGTATCCCCGGTTACTACGACAGATTTGAAAATGGTGATTTTGCAACACAAAAAGGTGTTGAAGTTCGCCTGAACATGCGTCGTACAAACCGTTTGGCAGGAAGTATCAACTATACTTTAACAATGGCTGAAGGAACTGCATCTAACAGTACGGCAGCACATGGTGCTCTTTATATGAATACTATTATGCCGTCTACGATCAATCCGCTTGATTTTTCACAGATGCATACCGGAGCGATCAATTTAGATTACCGCTTTGGCGATAATGACGGTGGCTTTATTCTTGAGAATATGGGCGCTAACCTTTTGATCGGTTTCTCCAGTGGCCACCCATTCACACGTGTTGATGTATTGGTTGGTGGTCAAGCTGATCCTTATACGGCAGGTATTGACTACATGGATGATACCCGTAACAGATTAGCTATAGAGCCTATTGGTTCTTCTACAACACCCTGGCAGTTTACAACTGACCTGCGTTTGGATAAATCATTCAAACTCGGTACACTTGATGCTAATGTATTTGTAATGGTAACCAACCTCTTTAACCGTAAAAATGTAGTCAATGTATATGAATTTACCGGAAATGCCGAAGATGATGGTTTCTTAACCGACCCTGTTCGTTCTGCAACAACAATTGCAAATAACGGCGGTCAGGATTACATCGATATGTATACCGCAATTAACTTGGTCAATGGCCAGGCTTATTGGGATAATATCGGAAGAGAACTTTACGGCAATCCACGCCAGATCAACTTTGGCGTTCGCTTATCATTCTAACATTGATGAAACGTATAGTTAAGGAGATAATGATGAAAAAAATAATTACAATAGTAACGATTGTTGCGTTACTCTTCGCAGTTGGATTGGTGGCCAAACCATTGGATGGCCAACCGCTTGCGAAGACAGCAGCAATGTCAGTAGGCCAGGTTACCCGAACCCTGTCGAATATTTCGAACTGGGGTTATTGGGTATATTCTAATGGCCAAACCGGACATGCACCCTCAGGTAGTTCAGGAGGTATTTATCCTCGCGGTACTGCCGGAGCTATCTATCAAGATGGTTTTGTTTGGGGTGGTAAATTTGATGCTAATAATGATGGCACAGCTGAAGAGATCCGCGTTGGTGGACAGACCTATAATATAGGTACCCAACCCGGTCGCGTGATCACGGGTGGTAGATATGATGCCGGTGCTTTTGTGCTGGCAGATCCTAAGGATCCTTTGGTACGCGTTTATCGAATTCGTACAAATTTCGAAGATCTAACACATGCTATGCTAATACAAGATGCTGCTGAACAAAACGAAATTGCAGCCAGTAGTGTTACAACTGCCATGACCCAAGAGATTATTGATCAATATGCCCTGGATTGGGAAGAATGGCCAACAGAATGGGGTGCACCTTATTATGATCTTGATGATGATGGTATATATACGGCCGGTGTTGATGAACCGGGTATTGCCCAGGCAGATCAGGTGATTTGGTATGTAACAAATGATTATAACCAAACAGTAACTACCGGTCTTTACGGCTCAAATCCTATTGGTATTGAGCTTCAAACAACCCTTTGGGCTTACAATCAACCCGGTGTTCGTTTAGGCCAGATCATTTTCCGCTCCAATAAGATCATCAACAAATCAGGTACTACACTTGATTCTGTTTATGTTTCTATGTGGGCTGATCCGGATCTTGGTAGCGCATCTAATGACTATGCAGGATGCGATACATCACTTAGTTTGGGTTATTGTTATAATGGCGAAACAACAGATGCCGATTATGATGCATTTGGTCTTGCACCACCAGCATTTGGCTATGACTTTTTCCAAGGTCCCATGGTTCCAAGTGCAGGCGATACTGCTATTTCCGGTCTTGAGTATATTCCGGATTATAAAAACTTACCGATGACATCATTTGGTTGGTTTGCTGCCGGTTCAGCTATTGATGACCCCGACTTGGGTGACTATGTTGGTACGCTGCAGTTCTATAACCTAATCAAAGGTTATAAACCGACGGAAGATGCTATTCCTATACCCTGGACGCTCGGTAACGTAGCAGGTGCTGAGGAGACAAAATACCCGCTTTCAGGTGATCCTGTAGCAGGTACCGGCGATCTTGATGGTACTCAAAGTTACTTTGCGCCGGGCGATCGTCGTATGTGCTTATCCTCGGGACCATTTACATTTGCTCCGGACGAAAGCCAGGAAATTGTTGTTGCTATTCTTGGTGGTTTAGGTGCTGATAATATTGGATCAGTTGCTGATCTAAAACTGACAGATGCTGTTGCCCAAACTTTATTTGACGGATTATTCTTGGAAGTTCCAAAACCTCCGGTTTCACCGAATGTTATTGCTCGTCCACTTGAAAATTCTGTTATTCTTGAATGGGGTTCAGATAAACAACGTGTAGCTCAAATCGAAGAGACAGAAGTATCCGGATATGTATTTGAAGGATATAATGTTTACCAGTTACCTCATGGTACTGCAACCAAAGATCAAGCTGTTCGTATTGCAACTTACGATGTTGTTAACGGTATTAAAATACTTTACGAAACACGTACTCCAAATGCATATGAAGGTAACCCGGTTAGTGTTCCCATCATTTATGGCTCTGATTCCGGAATTGAACGTTTCATAAAAATTGATTGGGATTATATTAATGAAAAACCATTGTATGAAGGTAGCACTTATTATTTTGCTGTTACTGCTTACAATCAGAATTTAGATCCCGGACGTTTGGCTGAACAAGCTCAAGAATCCGCATTGACTGCATTGCCGGTTCAACTTCAAGAACCACTTCCGGGTACAATTACAGTTGCTCCTGATGCAACGATCCCAACAACGCATACAGCAGGTATAAGCGATGGTCAGATCCAACTTGTTGTGATTGATCCTCTGGCTGTTACAGGTCACGATTATGAAATCAGTTTTGTTTTCAATGCTGATAGTTCGGAAACACAATGGGCATTGACCGATCTTGATCTTGGTACGGTTGTCGTAACAGGTCAAAAAGTTCTAGGGACTCTAAAAGATCTTGAAGCAACAACTCTCGTTGATGGTTTAGGTATCAGAGTTTCAGGTCCACCCGCAGGTATCAATCCAAACAAATATGGTGATTTCTACAGTACCAATTATGGTCCCGCTTATTCCGACTACGATATTAGTTATCTTTCTGGTTGGGATTTTGACGGTGGTCGTTGGATTTCAGGTAGAGATAAAGGATGGATTGGTCTCTTTGGTGGTTTAGGTAATGGAAATCAGCACATTGGGACTACATTAACATCTGGTTTAGATTACATGGATGTAAAACTGTATTTCGCCGGAGATACTATCGGGGGTGGTGTAGCTACAATGGCAGAAAAAATGGCAAATAGTAAGCTTTCGAGTCCAG
>CAYPTO010000034.1:0-8997 GCA_964413625.1 uncultured bacterium | reverse complement strand
CCGGTGAAGCTTTTTATAGGTATGGCTGATGGGAACGATACGACTTTTTTCACCAGTGTAATAATAATAATCTATTTCATAATTGCGTTTCCTTGAACGGGCCAATCCGCTTGCATCGTAATTTTTGTTTTTGAAAAGGGTTTTAAGTGTTTTTTTCGCTGCTAGGTCATAAAGCAGGATCTCGTCCGTATTGCTTTCCAGGTTTGACAGGATATAAGCAGCATTTGGATTATCCGAAGCATAGTCAAATCCGAGAATATAAAAATCATTCATCCAATCCGTCTGAGTCACTTTCTCAAACGGTTTGTCTTCTGCAGTTCGGTAATAAAGAATGTAATTTGTTCCGTTTACCTGCTGCGTATATGCCCTCAGATTACCGTCCTTATCGAAATCATATCCGGCAACGGGATTCACCAAGTCTTTGTTCTCGAATAATTTTACCATCTCACCGGTTTTGATATTGATCTTATAGGGCTCGAAGACCTGAATATTATCTTTGTTCATGCTGATGATCATCTCATTGGGCTGATCTTTCAGATCATTCAGGATACTGACCCTCACACCTTCGAAAGGCGTCAGATCTACCGGATTACTGCCATCCAAATTTACAGCAAAGAGATGATAATTCTCATTCCCGCCTTTATCCTTAATATAAATCATACGATGATTATTGGCCCAAAGGTAATTCCGGATCAGTTCTTCTTTTTCTTCGATGACCCGGGTTGCTTGCTTTGTTTCAATATCTTTGACATATACATGTCGTTTCCCGTTCTCATCTTTTTCCCGGTAGGAAATATACTTACCGTCCGGAGAAAATCTAAACGTTGATTGTTTCGGTTTTTGGAAGTAATCTTCCACGGAATAGGTATAGTGACCTGTATCGCAGGCGCTTAATTCCATCAATTCTTCCTGTGAAGAAGGCAGAGTATTTTTTTCAGTTATTGATTTTGTGTCCATTTGTGCAGGGAGAAAGACACATATGGTGAGCATCAATGCCAGAATAAATATTTTTTTCATTTTTTTCTCCTAAAAATAATTAAAAATATGATTATATGATAAAATCTGTTTTCCTGTTCTTAAAAAGGAAAATAGATAATATATTTTTTCGATAAATATAAAATGACTTTTTGTTTCGTACAGATCATTAAAGATTTTCTCCTGTCCCCGATACATTAAAAGTTCTGATTAAATTCGGGATATCATGTGTTTTCGGGATCATCTGATTCATGAGCTTTGATCTCCCTTAGTTCTAGGATCTCTTTGTTCAATTTTCTAATATGAATTCCCCTAAAGATCAGCATGGCGAGAATAAGCAAAAGACCTCCAATAGAGATCAAATAGATCTCAATGGTCACTCCCATGATGATCAGAATGATTGAGATGACCGTGAGCAGCATTTGTAGCATCACACGACTTTTATTATTCATTTATATTTCCTTCGTAAAGAATTCGTGCAACTTCAAGAGGCCGGTCTGTCGCAAAGATATCTATACCAAGTCTCTCCCATTTTTTATAAAGATGATCGCCTTTTGTTGCGGCTTTTTTATCTAAATTTCCAAGTGTTCCACAATTTGCGTACACCTTTTCATTATGCAGCATATTATAAAGACTTTTCTTTTGGAGTCTGGTCCCGGTAAATGCTGTGACCCTATCCATGGGTATCCCTGCATCTAAAGCCCGTACGAGTTCTTCTTCACTTCTGATCGCAAGAGATAACATCAGTTCAGGATCAAGTTTATTAACCTTTATACCATCTTCGATACTGTAAACAATAATCAATACTGATGACTGAGTCCCGGTTTGATGAACAAGATCTATCACTTTTTTAAAGGGGACACCGCGCTTTACATCAAGATTTAAAACGGTTTTTCCTTTAGCCCATATTAGTGCTTCCTCGAGTGTCGGGATGCGATAGGGGGTTTGCACACCCTCGTTATCTTCCAAGAAGAGATCTTTCATATCGTTGTAATTTACTTCTCTGATCTTTCCGGTTCCTGTGGTGGTGCGTTCCAAATTCCGGTCATGCATAAGGATCAGGACTGAATCAAGCGTCATGGAAATATCAATTTCCAATGTTGATGGAACATGATCCAAAATATTTTGGAAAGTTTCTATACAATTTTCAGGATAACCGGGATAGGGACCACCGCGGTGCGCACTTAATACGGGGATGCTTTCGGGTGACCAAACAAAGAAGGTCTGAAGATCTTCGACTGAATCAAAAGAAAGATCGGGAAGGGGATAGGGTGGGGAGGCAATTAATACTGATAGAATAATTATGCAAAGTATAAATTTTTTCAACATTTTAGTTCCTTTTTATGTTCATGCAGGGATTAGGCATGTCTAATCCCTACACTTTGTTCAAAATATTATTCTATAAGTTATATTTCAGGTTTAACTGTAATGTCTATTATGAAGAAGGTGTGTATTATTCTTCCCTGTCGGGATTTTCTACTACAACATCATCCACTTTTGTGAAACGTAGAAGTCGGTTGTTTCCGTTATCAAGTGTGTAGAGGACTTCATTATAAAAGATCAAAGCAAAAGGATTGTTCAATAAATCAGAATATTGTTGAAGGATCAGTGTGTCTTTCACTGCAAGTGAATCACCGTAATAGGTTGAATCGGATATTCTCAGCCATTCTTCGCGTACGACAACAGATTTAATGAATTCACCGGCAGAAGAAAACATTTTAACATCATGATCAAGTGTATCAAGGACAAATATATCCCCATCGGAAGAAACTGCTATATCACGTGCATAACCGTATTCGCCCAATCCCATGATGTCATCAATTCCAACAAGAAAACCGGACGTATAACCCGAGGCATTTAGCTTATGAACTGAAAAATAATCTCCGGTTTGAGTATAAAATATATTTCCGGCGTTATCGGATGTCATAGAAACAGGTTTAGAGATCGTTCCTGCCCCTGTGCCCGGAGAGGCAACGAATGTTTCTTTCATGCCATGGTATTGCCATACATTTTGTCCATTGGTCAATCGGATCAGAACAGTTGGCAGCAGGTTGATCTTAACGATATAGTTATTGATCGCATCTGCCGCATAGATAGCGAGGTCACCCATTGGTGCGGGAGTTAATGCGACAAAAGATTTATTAAGGCCGGCATAGACCGCATCACCTTCAATGATCGTTTCACCGGTCAATGTATTTATCAATCCATTGCGATTTAGATCTGATTGAGGATCATAAAAGATTCTAGGGCGCATGAGAGAATCAATAAATGCAGTTTGTGTGCTGTCAATGATCTCAGAATCTTGTATGGGTGAATAACCAGAAGCCAGACCAGTTAAGGGATCCATTAAGGTCGGAGTGCCGTTAACATCATAGTAACGATGTGTAACGATGCCCGCAACACCTATAGTAGAAGCAAATTGAGGCCAGAAATATATTACATTACCGTTATCGGTATAATAAACATTAAAGCGTGAATCCAGACAGACCGAGGTGGGGGAGACAGAAAGATGATTCAAGGTGTCATAAACACCCGTTTCAATTTCACCTGATGGCCGAATAACACGAATGCATTTTTCAGTGCTGTCCGCAATGTATAAACGACCATCTTTTGAAGCAAAAACATCTCTGGGATCAGTCAATCCGAGCTGGTCAAAGCTCCAATCCGGAGTAATTCTTGAAAATTTATTCGGGTCGGAATTTATTCCTCCGGTAGGTGCTTCGCCAGTATCGGGAAGTGTCATTGTCTCTGAACATCCCAATATCAGTAAAAGGGCAGAGAGAAATATGAGAGATGTCGTTAATGTTTTTTTCATTAGAAATTGTAACTTATTTGAATTTGGTTAACGATTCCAAGATATTTATGCGGTCGGAAGGCATAGTCTATTTTCAGGCCGGATTTCCAGCGTTCTGTTGTGAAACCCAAACCCATAGTAAAGGGAATATCCGTTCCTATACTATAGCCTGCTCTAAACTGAATGGCGTCAACGAATGTCGCATTAAATCCAAGAACATAAGTTTCGGCATTATCAACCGGATGATTCAATTGAACGGTCGCAAGAAGATCCATAAAATTATTTTCATAAACGGTCATGGAAGAGCCAATATGGAAGGTGGTTGGAGGTGAAAATGTTGCATAATCGCGAAGATCACTTTCTGTAGATACATATTGACCCGCAGGTCCTGCAGGTGTCCCGAAATTCAACAAGGCAACAGCAAGTGTCAGGTCTTTGAATCCCGTTCTATAATAGGTCCCCATATCCATAACAATGGAAGTTGTTGCCAGATCAAGATACTCTTCCCGCACGAGACGACCGCTGAAACCAAAAGAGAAACGGTCACTCATTTTACGTGATGCATTCAACCCGACATAATAATCGGCATAGGTAAAGTAATTTCCGGATCCATAAGGTTTATATTCTGTTGTGATTTCCATGGCGTCCATGTGCAAAGCACCGATTTCCACACCAAATGCCCAGGAACCGGTCGTGCGACTCATGGCGAAATATTCATAGCCAATTCCATCGAACCAATCAAGATGCGAGAAGGCTACGGATGTTCCTTCCAGTTGAACGGTTACAGCCGGATTCCAATGAATAACGGAGGCATCGCTTACAATGGATGTAAAAGCACCGCCCATTCCACCGGATGTTGCTGACGGGTCGATCTTAAGAAAATTATAGATAGATGTCCCCGCGCGCTGTCCACCCATGCCGGCAAAGACCAGTGAAAAGCTCATCAGACAAGCAAGAATAATATGTATATTACGTCGTTTCATCATTAAAACCTTAAGAATATGCCGAGCATAATCTGCCTCGGTGAATAATATCGTGATGGGTCTTCATTGGGATTTCTTCCACCAAAGTAAGAGTAAGAAATGATTTCACCGGGATCATAAGGTTGACCGGTAAAAGGATTAATCCTTCTTGGGACTTTATAGTTAAATACATTTTGCGCATCTACATAGAAGCCGTAGGTCAGACTTTTATAATAAAAATTCTTGGTGAATTTTAGGTCAACCGTGATATAAGGATCGGCGATCTCTCCGTAGGGATTATCGCTTCGTGATGTTCCGATATACCAAGTAGTACCATCTGCGGTAATCACGGTATCTTGAACGATACTTTCGGTATAGCGACGTCCGGATTGTGCTTCAATATGTGCATTCAGTGACCAGTTGTTTATCCAAGGAGAAATATGGTCTTCATACATATGGAATCTCAAATTGCCGATCAAACGGAAAGGTTCATCCCAGCTGAGATAATTTTCGGTCAAAGGTTTTTCAGGGATCATGCCTGCTTCAACCAGGACATTATCATCCGGACTGGAACTTTTTCCCGTTGTCACCGAATAGGTGAATGAAGCATCTCCACTAAAGAAACGACCTGCTGTTTGACGGAACATAAATTCAAGTCCGTATGAACGCGCATAATCCATATTCAAATACATCATTAAGCTGTAATTTCCCAGTAAGGGGTTGAATGATGTAATGGTTTGAGCCGTTTCATAATTGAACATATCTTTATAGTAAGCTTTAAATTCAATGGCGGATGCTGCCGAGAATTTATGCTTTAATCCAATTTCGTATGCAACGGTCGTCTTGGGATCAAGATTCGGGTTACCGATAAGACTGTAAGGGTTATCCGATACCGTATTTAATTTTGCATAAACATAGTTGTAGGTCGGAAGCTGAGAAAAATGGCCATAGTTAAAATACAGCACATCATTATCTGTCACCGGATGAGAGATACCTAAACGCGGACTTAAATGGCCCTTAAACCGTGCACCGAACAAATTGCTTGTTTCATCAAAATAGCGTTGTCGTCCAGCTTCTGTAATAGTCAGAATATCCGGGTCCAGCATGGCTTCGGTCACTTCTTTACCGATGAACCAATAGTCATAGCGCATCCCGATATTGGCGATCATACCTTCAAAGGTGATCTTGTCCTGAAGGTATAGTGATCCATCTGAAGGATGAACTTTATAATAATCGTAACTTTCGCCTAATCCGGAACCAAGCCAGGGTTTATAGATATCAACTATCTGCATTTCGGTAAAGCGATGCTTAATACCGGCTTTCATTTTATGTTTGGTACTGGGGTAATAAGTAAAATTATTTGATATGGTGTAATTTTTACTCCAATAATCATACCAGTAGGGTGCATCGCCATGATCCCAAAATTCATCACCGGTATAGACTACGACATTACCGAATTCGTCTCGTGTTTGATATTCTGTCGGATCAATATCAAGGACCTATACATACTCAGTCCAATGCTTATTTTGAACGGCTTTGTGAAATGAAGTAAAGAAATAGCCGGCATTAACGGTATAAAATAATTTAGAATTGATTGTATGGATCCACTGTGCGTTTATGACCTTGGATTCACGGGTATTGGTAGGATAATTATCAAGGATTTCCTGAAAGGCATAGGGAAAAGAAGAACTGGAAAAATAGCCCTGATTAATGTTGGCAGATTGGTTATACGAGATCGAGAATTTGTATTTTTGTCTTAAATTCCATGAAAGTTTCGCCATGGTTGAGAGATTGTTCTCTTGACGAGAGGTAATAATATTCATCCATTCACGATAGGGGTACAACTGATTTGCACCGGGTAAATATGAATCTGAAAGAAGCAGATAACCACTGAAAAAATAGGAGAGATAGCCTGGGATAAGTTTGCTTTTGCCTTTTGTGATCGGTCCACCGAGCGTAAATTCAATATTATCTGTGGTAAAACCGTTTGCACCGAATATCTGATCGGTCTTATAGCGGAAAGAGCCTTCAAGATTTGAAGCGCCTTCTTTTAATTTTACATCAATAATGCCGGACATTGCCTGGCCGTATTCGGCATTGAAACCGCCGGTAATGATCTCAAGTTCTTCAATAGCATTTGGATTTACATATAAACTGGAGGTTTTACCCGTCAAAGGATCTTTAATGGAAAGTCCGTCCACAATGAACTGACTTTCATCAACACGTCCACCACGGATATGGATCTCATTGTTCGAGGTGGAGACACCTGCTTGTTGACCGACGATATCTGAAACGCTTTCAACGATCTTGCCCATAAGGTCATCAGATGACACCGTAACGGATGAAGCTGTTGAAGAAGCATCGATCAAGGGTTTTTCACCGACAACGATGACATCTTCACCCAAGGCAAGGACGGTTGTTTCAAGTGTAATATCAATACGAATATTGTCGTCCCGCTTAAGTTCAATACCTCCATGCAAATGTTGCTTATAACCGATCATCGATACCATCATGTCATAGGTGCCTTCGCCCATCCCCGTAATGGTGTAAGAACCGTCCAGAGAGGTTGCGGCACCGTAATATGTACCTTTCAGTATGATATTGACACCGGCCATGGGCTCATTAGTCTCAGCCTCGGTGACAACGCCCCGAATTGTGGCAGCTTGTGCAAATACCATTAGGCTCATTAAAATGAAAAGTGCAATGTGTTGTAAATATTTTTTCATTCTATTCGTTTATCCCAAAAACGTGTCTGAAAAGATCATCTAAATTATTATTGCCGTTCAAGTAATATAGTGGTACTGACATATAATAGCATTTCCCCGTACCGATCGGTGTCTCGATCATGACAGGAGGTGTGCCGGTGTAATCACTTGTATTAAGAGAATCATGTTCAAAGAAATAACGTAAGGTAGAGGTACTTCCAGGTTCTATAGCATATAGTTTATCCGCTAAAGTAGAAGAAACTTGTAATTCAAGGTCATTGTTCAGTGTCGTATCGTCCCAATTCCCTTCAATATTAACGCCTGTATAGATCCTGCCCGTTCGACTATATTGGTAAACGGTGTCAATATCGGTAAACGTCCAAATGGTATCAGGTCTGCTACCTGTTGCCACTTTCTGTGCATTATCCATAAAGAGTGTACCACCGTCGCGAACAAAATGAGTTAATGCCAATGAGGCATCGTTTAAACTATTGGAACCGCGGAACGTGAACCAGAATACTTTTGAAAAAGTACTCAGGTTAAGTTCAATATCTTCCGGAGAGTAGGGAATGATATTGGCGGTATTGGTACTGGCGCCGCCAATCTCCCAAACAGAATATCCGCTTGAGCCTACGATACCATCAAAAACACCTTTGTATAGGTTTTGATGTTCATATGCAACTTGATCTCCTGCGAAGTCATTAACGATCAATACTTCACCGATGGGTTCTTTCACGATCCAACTTTTGATCATTGAATCATCGTTGTTTGGATCGGGGAATGATATAATATTGCTTTCCGCACCGGCAATATCTTTAACCTTAAGATAAAATCTATGTTTTCCTGCCGGAATATCCGTGATCATAACCTGACGTTCCTCTCCATCAAGCCATTGCCAGTTTGTGGTATCATCCACGGCATAATAAATATCTGTAACGGTTTGTTGACCGTCAATATCTGAGATATCCCAGAAAAAAGAATGATGAGTAAAAGAATAATGCAATGAATCTTCCGTCCGGGTACTGATGGGAAGAGAATTAAGTTTCCATTCTACCTCGGGCGGTGAATTGAAAATGGGAAAAGATACCACTGCAGCTGAAGGGTCTATCAGACTGTCATTATCCATTGCCTGGACGTGCAGACTATAAATATCGAATTGAGTTCTGAGTGGTAAATAAAATATTGCTGATTCGTCCTGAGTAAAAATGGCTGTATCCATGTAAGACCAGCGATAATAATAACCTATGACATTTCCATCCGGATTGTCGCCCCACCAATGGACTTCCTGAACGGAAACGGTTGTATCAAGACCCAAGATCAGGGTATCCAATACCCATGTGGTGTCACCGTTATTTATCCAATAGTCTCCCGGGCCGAGGGTTGTATCGGGATGATAGAAAAATGAAATATGCGTTTCAGGTGGCAAGTTTTCAGCTGTTGATGGTGGCAGGGGTGGATGAAATAAACTACATGCTACCAAACTTAACAGTACAACTGCCAATATAATTGAAAATATTGTTCGCTTTATTTTATTCATTTCTCTTTTTTATAACCCACCTCG
>CAYPTO010000033.1:0-9022 GCA_964413625.1 uncultured bacterium | reverse complement strand
AAAATAGGAGCATTTGAATGCTCGGCCAGTATAGGGTAATATTTTACGGGGTCCCAAAACTTTCCTTCGCCATCAATTTGCCAAATGGAAAGTATAACTATTGTATTTTCGGGTAAATTACTTAGTCGATAATTTAGTTCTGCCGTATTTAAGCCATCGTAACCATTCAGCCAAATAATATCTTTAGTGCCTAAGTCCATATCTTTCAATGATTTTTTCGCGGCATATAAACAAGATGCTCCGGTTTTTGAGCGATCTGTTACAATGGCAATATGTTCTGTATTGGGGAATAGTCTCAATCCCAATTCGATGTTTTCTTTAAACGGTAAATACTCCTTTACTTCAATGAACATCGAACAAAGATCGGAATAACAAGCTTCATTCTCAGATATACCGCAATAAACAATAGGTATGGTATGATAATGATGCCCGATCTTATATAATGTGTTAAGAGCATTATCGCCCGATACAATAATCAGATCAAGATACCCGTTCGGATATGCATCCAATTTTTGCTTTAACATGTCCATCCATGATGTAGTGTCAGCAATTCTCTTTGTGTCCATATTTTCTATATGGACCTCAATATTGACATTTCTCTCAGCAAATGTCTCCAATATCCCTTTGGTAACTCCATCAGTCCAAGGATGTCCATGATGATAAGAATTGAGGATTAGAACTT
The DNA here is from genome assembly GCA_964413625.1 of uncultured bacterium. GTDB lineage: Bacteria > Fidelibacterota > Fidelibacteria > Fidelibacterales > Fidelibacteraceae > M50B103. The sequence goes on along the minus strand of CAYPTO010000033.1, from coordinate 8,340 downwards.
TTTTACTGTGATTAATATCAAGTTCCGCGGTATTAACCTTTACAATGTCTTCATCGGCAAAACATATCAAGGAAAACATGGTTGATACAGCAATAATTATACCACAAATATAAGCGATCTTGACACTTAAATGACCAACTCTGCTTATAAAATTTTGTTTTTTTGACTTTTTCATGATGCAGGACATTTTTTTCTCTCTCTCGACTGCTTATCCTATATATTGTTATTTATTGTAAGGAGAATTCTTGATAAAAAACAGAAAATTATTAAGGCGAAAACAATTGAAATAATAATAATCAAATAATACTCAAGCGTTTTTTAAGTTGAGCCCTGTAAGTACTGAGATCAATATTTTTTCTGGCAACTCCCGTTCGGACAGCTGCCTCTGCAACAGCATAAGATTCCCATACAAAAACACGCGGATCAAAAGGTTTTGGGATCACATAATTCTTTCCAAAAGAAAAATGTTCACCATTATATGCTTTCTCGACAGCTTCTATACATGGTTCTTTAGCCAAATCGGCTAAAGCTCTGGTAGCTGCAATTTTCATCTCTTTATTTATCATTGAAGCATGAACATCCAGGGCACCTCTGAATATAAAGGGAAACCCCAGAACATTGTTTACCTGATTGGGATAGTCGGAACGTCCGGTTCCGGCCAAGGCATCAGGTCTGGTTTCAATAATCTTTTCATAGTGTATTTCCGGTGTAGGGTTAGCCATTGGAAATAAGATGGGTTTATCTGCCATTTTTTTGATCATATCAGTTGTTACAAGCCCGCCTGCCGACAGTCCAATAAATATATCGGCTCCTTCCAAGGCATCTGCCAAAGTAACTTTATCCGTATCGGAAACAAATTGTCGTTTTATCTTATCGAGTTCTTGGTAACGAGTTTTTGTCAGGATTCCCTTCCTGTCGCACATGAAGATATTGTCATGTTTTACACCGAGATTTTCATAATGTTTTGCACAAGAAATGGCTGCTGCACCTGCCCCGGATATAACGATCTTACATTCCGATAAATTTTTAGCCTGAACTTCGCAGGCATTAAGAATTGCCGCTCCCGAAATAATGGCTGTTCCGTGTTGATCATCATGAAAAACGGGGATGTCCATTTCTTTGATCAGCGTTTCTTCTATATAAAAGCATTCGGGTGCTTTGATATCTTCAAGATTGATACCACCAAATGTTGGTTCCATTGCTTTAACGATCTTTATGATCTCATCGGGATCCTGTGTATCTAATTCAATATCGTAAACATCAACATCGGCAAATCGTTTAAATAGAACTCCTTTGCCTTCCATTACAGGTTTCCCCGCGCTTGCCCCTATATTACCCAATCCTAAAACCGCCGTACCATTGGATATAACAGCTACCAAATTACCTTTGTTTGTATATTTATAAACATCTTCCGGGTGTTTTTCTATCTCAAGACAGGGATCTGCAACACCGGGAGTATAAGCCAGGCTGAGGTCTTCTTGGGTTTCGCATTTTTTGCTTGCCATAACCATCAATTTCCCCGGTATGGGTTTGGCATGATATTTCAAAGCCTGTTCTTTTGTGACCATGAGATCTCCAAAATTATAGTGTTTCTCTCCAACAAGATGAAATTAATAATTTTGGTAATTTATAACAAGCATATTGAAAAAATGTTTAATCCTTTAGATAATTTAAGCGACTTAAATCAGGAAATTATAAAATCCAATTCTTAAACTGATGCTTAGTATACTTACCAACGATATGAAAATCCGACTGACCCACCAAAACGATTCAAAATGGATCCATCTTTTGTCCATGACAGAACAGGAAAAAATAAAATATTATCACCTATAGCAAGTGATCCACTAAGAGCAAAAGCTACACTTTGCATCCACTCATTATTAAAAACATTAAAGTCGGTTCCAACCACATTCATAAGTTGAATATAGGTATCAACATCTTCGAAATAATATCGTAGGGTAAATTGATTTTGCCAATTTAGGCCGTCATTGATGATCAGGCTGATCTTATTGCGCAAATACCAGTGATCGGGATACATTGCCCATGCTACCGAAGGAATATGTGCAGCTGTGGAATCATAATGCATCAACCGATACCCCAAAGAAGATTCGTGACGCGTTCCTACGGCTTGGAATACTTCTGCCGTAACATCTGCAACCGGCATAAATGTACTACTTAACCCCGCTTGTAGTCGTGTATTCATGTAAGCTTTTTTCCAAAGTTTATAATAAGTATCTAAAACTATAGTATGATCATAGGTATCATTTCTTTGATAACGATTAAATTCTACAGTGACCAAAATCTTATTGAAATCATGGGTAATATTTCCCTGAATTTGTTGCCAGTCGGATCGGTCGTGATCTACAAATAAATATTCATATTTAATACCCATTGCCCAATTTGTATTTCTAAGCGGTATATTGATCAAGCTTAATAACTTTTCAATTATCACGGGGTCAGCATGATAAAATTCGGCCAATTCAATGAAAGTCCTTGCTGCAGCATATTTTCTACTTGCTATCGCAACGCGGGCCGATAATATATAGGCATCGGGATTTTCAAAATTCAATTCTATCCAGAGAGTGAGAATTCTTGCGGCATCATCCAACCTGCCGGACCAATAATAAACTGAAGCAAGGGCATAATAGGCATCATAGTACTCGGGGGCTAACTCCAAAGTATGAAGCAATTCAGCCTCGGCCAGATCATAAAGTTTCATTCTCGCAAACAATCGGCCACGGAACAACAGAGCATCGACATCATCGGGAAAATTGTTCAATATTTCCTGATAGACATCCAGAGCTTCCTGATCTGATCCGTTTTGATATAATATTCTCCCCTTTTCATGCAAGGCTTCATAATCCACCGTTGCTGCACACAGGAAAGACATTATAAGCACAATAAAGATGATAATTTTTTTCATATTAATACCAGTTTTGATTTTTTCTCATATAAGACCATGTCCCTTTAATGCGCCACCAGCTGTTCAACTGCCTGTAACCCAGATTTTCCAATAAAGCGACCAAGATTAAATGTATCATATGTTTAAATTTTGGATAGCGGTGAAAACTGATCTCTTCCAGCACGAGGGTAAAAACGGACAAACACATGCCCATTACAACAGATACGAGTAAAAAAGCAATAATAAACGTTGTAGCGGCATTGCCACTTAAGAGTAAAGCAAAAAAAATAATATATCCTGTAATTTCAACAAATGGACCAATCATTTCATAAATAAAATAAAAAGGCATCGCCAGCATTCCCACCTTTTTATATTTCGGCCTGAACATCATAACTATATGCCTCATAACAGAATCCAATAAACCTCTCTGCCAACGATTTCGTTGTTTCCCCAAGGTCTTCAAGGTCGTTGGGCTTTCAGTCCATGCTATGGGATCGGGGAGATAGCGGATCTTGTAGGGAATGTGATTATCTCCGCAATATTTATGCAAACGAACGACCAACTCCATATCCTCTCCGATCGTTTCATGCAAGTACCCTCCGGCTGCCACAACTATCGAATGTCGAAAAACTCCAAATGCACCTGATACGATCAATGAAGCATTCAATTTATCCCAGGCCAAACGCCCGCCATAAAAGGCTCTAAGATATTCCATGACTTGAAAACGTGCCCATATGTTTTGGGGAAGATCAACTTTTTGAATGTGCCCGTTCTCGAATTTACATCCGTTGGCAATTCGAATGATCCCACTACTTACTATGGTCCTGACATCCTCAATAAAAGGAACCACAACACGAGCTATAGAGTCTTCTTCCAGCATGGAATCGTTATCAATTGCACAGAACAAAGGCGTTTGGCAATAGTTGATCCCCACATTTAAAGCATCCGCTTTTTTGCCGTTTTCCTTATCAATCAGCCAAAGCTTTGGGTAAATCTGACTTTGATATATTTGTTTTACATTCTTCGTTCCCAATTGAGATACTTTGGGAAGAAATTTTGGCTCCATTTTAAAGGTCGTTAACATCTTTTCAAGTGTATCATCCGTGCTCCCGTCATTGATGAAAAGGATTCTCATATCCGGATATTTTATTTTCAACTGACTATTGACAGATTTAATACAATTTTTGGATTCATTGAAGGCCGGTGTTAAGAGAGTTACCGGCGGTACACTGTCCATCAGGACTTTATCGTACGGACTAACAATCTTTAATCTGACCAGATAGCCCTTCAAACCATTATAAGCAATCAAATTTAAAACAAAATACCAAATATTCAATGTCGTAAAATATATTAGAACTATATAATTGAAAACCGTGATTACCGTAAAGATAATATCTTTGATCAAACGAGGATCTCCTTATAAATATCTTTCCATTTCAATTCTTCTATCGAGCCGGTTGAAAGATAAGGAAAAGATCTTGATCTATCAATAATTTCGGCAGCATTAATCGGTACCATAATATTACTATCATTGAAAATTTTTACGATATCCTCAGCAGATAATTCCTCTGACAAAACCAAGTAAACTCTTATTGCGGCAGTTCGAACTTGGGGATTGGAATGTTCAATAAAAGGATAGATTAGATCAAGTTGATGCATATCTTTTTGATCTTCAAGATATCTTAACCAACAAGATAAAACTCCAGGGTCATTAGCTTGAGTCAATACTTTTTCACTGAGATTAAGACATTCCATATTATGCATGCGATGTATAGTTTCTATCGCTATCATTTGTTCATTGGGTGCTATAAACCTATTTTCTATTACCTGCCTTAAAAAAGGCACAATATCCGGCCCCATATTCACGAGCAAATTGCTGATAAAAATATAACTGATATTAGGTAACTTGAACAATATCTTGATCAATTGTTCTTTTATACTAATATCATTAACTGCAGACATCTCTCTGATAGCTGTCAATGCCATATTCATATCTATGGTATTGAGCATTAAAAATTTATATTGTTCTTCAGGATGAAATATGCCGATAAAATGGATACCGTATGTTATTTTTCCATGATCTCTGCTACGCAAATACCGATATACTTTTTTGAGAGATAACCTTCCTAAAGTCAACAATCTCTCTTTTTCTTTCCCTTTAAGAAGATCAACATATTCTTCCAAATAGAACAAGTATCGAATCGAGTGTCTTTTTTTTAATTTTTTATAACCGTCAAAGGGATGTATGTTATTATGCATTACTTCAAGAATCACACTATCCCAATTCTTTCTGAATCGCTTATCCTGATGATCGATCAACCAGTTCTTGACACGTAAAATGATGGCAAAAAAAAACAAAATCAGTGTAATTAAAAAAAAGAATACAATAAATAATATAAGGATAGAAAGCAACTCTTCTCCATTCTGAATGGAAAGGAATTGAAACAGTTTGATTGTATCAATGATCATTATTGTTCTGTAAGACGTTTAACCCTTGCCGTAAGTTCAACCATTGAAAGAGGTTTCATTAAATAGTCTTCAGCTCCCGCATTAAATGCTTCAGCAATTTCTTCTTCGTGCCCGTATCGGCTCAAGATCATGATAGGAATATTGGCAAATGATGAAGCCTCGTGGATCTTTTTAACCATTTCAATCCCTCCTTCAGGGATCATGGTGTCAATAATAATTGCGGCAAGATCATTAACATCGGAATAAGTCACAATATCATGTAATTTTGACATAAGGAATGGAACATAACCTTCCTTTTTCAAATTATAAGCGATGATCTTGCAAGAAACAGGATCGGGGTCAAAGATCAAAATATGTCTTTTGGATGACACAGTATCACCCAAAAATTGAACTGGGTCCAATTCGGGATTTCTATCCATGCTCATCAGCTGTCCTGCAAGTCTTTTCATTTGCATATCCAGAGACAATTTAGGATTGATCTCCGACATCACGCTCCGAAAGCCCGGAAGTCTTTGTTCACCAATAACATCTTTCATCTTCAACAAATAGCGCTGGCGTAATGCTTCCATACTCTTAATTTGTGATGGATCATCATCGGTGGAATAAAATACGATCAGTTTATGAGTCCAAGCTGTTGCGTTCATTTTTGCACTGAACATCTCGCGCATAAGATTGGCTAGGGCCGTCATCAGATGGTCACCCTGATCCATACCGATATCTCTCATGATCGCATCTATATCTACCGGCGCTATAAGTCCTAGAATACCCTTAGACTTATGAGATGCTATATTGTTGGCCTCTGCATCATAAAGAGCTTCAAATTCATTACGGAGATGAAAACCCGATATAATATTTCCGCTACAATCTTCAATCTTTTTTAGTTCAATTTGCCTGTGAAGCTCTATCCGAATTCTGTTTATAAGTTCATTCTTATCATAAGGATATTGAATATATCCGTCGGCACCATACGCATAAAAATCAATTTTTACTTTGTCTTCAGGGAGTCGACTTATAATGAGGATCGGCGTTGTATGCAGATGGGTATTTTTTCTCAATATCTCAATAAACTGACGACCGCTTCCATCTGTAAAGAATGGATTGATCAAAACCATATCGATATCATATTCTTTTACAAAGGCAGTGACCTCTTTTGCAGAAGTTGCGATGAAATAATAGTCGAATAATTCAGCTACATCCTTGGCTATCTCTTCAGCTCGTCCCCTATGCTGTTCAATAACCAATAAGTTCTTAAATTGACTCATGGTATCCCCTTTTGCTCATTGTAGAATTCTCTTAACGAAATATATGAAATATAAGGCCACCCTAACTAACAAAATATTTTTCTTTAATAAAATTTTACTGAAAAAAAATAAATAAAAATAAACTTCTTTTAACTTATTCTCTATAATCAACTTAAAATTGTGTAAAATTTGCAGAATTTCTAATTATTTGTTGCTTAGTAATTACTGATCAATAGTCCACTTATACACTCGGAAAAATATCTGCTTTTTAATTAATACCAGTTTTTATTTTTTTTCATAAAAGACCAGGTCCCCTTGATTCTCCACCAACTGTTCAATTGGCGATAGCCAATATTTTCAATTACGGCTACTCCCATCAAAGTAAACAAATGAGATATTTTTGGATAACGGTGAAAGCTTAGTTCTTCCAAAACTAAAGAGAAAACGGAAAGACACATGCCCAGAACAATTGCAACCAATAAGAATGCGACCACATAGACAGTACTTGCATGTCCAATAAGGATCAAAAAGAAAAAAACCAAATATCCCATGATCTCGATCAAGGGACCTAACATTTCATAGATGAAATAAAACGGCATTGCCAGCATACCCACTTTTTTATATTTGGGTCTGAATAGCATGGTAATATTCGATAAAATTGAATCAAGCAAGCCTCGTTGCCAACGATCACGTTGCTTGCCCAGCGTTCTTAAAGAAGTAGGTCCTTCTGTCCATGCAATAGGATCGGGGATATATCTTATTCTATACGGAATCTTATTATCACCACAATACTTGTGAAGACGCACGATCAACTCCATATCCTCGCCAATTGTGCTATGTCGATACCCTCCTGCAGCAACAACAATGGAATGGCGGAACACACCAAAAGCCCCGGATACGATCAACGAAGCATCAAGCATTTCCCAGGCCAAACGACCTCCATAAAATGCACGCAAATACTCCATTACCTGGAAACGAGCAAGTATATTTTTGGGCAAATCTACTTTTTTTATTTGACCATCCTCAAAAGTACATCCATTGGCAATACGAATAATCCCACCACTTACAATAGTACGGGTATCTTCGATAAAAGGAATAACAACTCGCGATATGGACTCTTGCTCTAACATAGAATCATTGTCAATTGCACAAAATAAAGCTGTTTGACAATAATTGATCCCGACATTTAACGCATCCGCTTTTTTACCGTTCTCCTTATCAATAAGCCAAAGATTCGGATGAATGGTACTTTGATATATCTCAATTACCTTTTGAGTTTCAAGAAATGAGGTTTGAGGAAGAAAACTGGGGACCATTTCAAAATCAACAATCATTTTTTCAAGCGTATCATCCGTACTTCCATCATTAATAAATATGATACGCATATCCGGATATTGTATTTTTAACTGACTTTTGATCGATCCAATACAATTTTCGGATTCATTATATGCCGGAGACAACAAGGTAACGGGAGGAGAACTTCGTCCAATCAATTTATCATTTGGATGTACTACTTGTAAACGGAGCATATATTTTTTTAATCCACGATAAGCAATTATGTTTAAGGTAAAATACCAGATGTTCAGGGTGATAAAATAGATAAACACTACATAGTTGAAAATATTAATGATTTTTATAATTGAACCAAACATTAGAATACCATTCGTTTATAGATGATTCCCCACTTTAGATAATCCACTGTTTTAATTGGAATATGGGGAAGTATTT
>CAYPTO010000032.1:7590-9138 GCA_964413625.1 uncultured bacterium | reverse complement strand
AATTATCGCTCCGTAAATCCGCTTTTAGTAAAATAATACTTGATTTGTGCTTGGTAATCGGGGTAGAGCGCTACGGCCGGTAGGCAATTATCAGCCATTAGCCATCAACTATCAACCTAGAACCCTCCTCTTGCGAGTCACTAATTACTGCTAATATGTAAGCAGTTACTGCTTGACTTTCGACCTTTGAAAAGCTATTTTTACTAGCTATACTGATGAAAATAGGTGAATTATGGAAATACGTGCTGAAGAGATCAAAAACAATCCGAATAGACCGCAACATGTAGCGATCATTTTAGATGGCAATGGACGCTGGGCAAAAAAACGTGGGCTTCCCCGAATGATGGGGCATAATGAAGGTGTTAAGACCGTTAGAGAAATTGTTACCGCTTCTGCCGAGGCCGGTGTAAAATATCTAACGATCTATGTTTTCTCAAAGCAAAACTGGAATCGTCCCAAGGATGAGGTTTCATCTATTATGACTCTTTTGTTGAAAACGGCACAACGCGAAATTAAAGAATTACATCGGAACAATGTGCGGTTGAAAATCATAGGAGACAAGAACGATCTTCCCAATGAAGCAAAAAGCGTTCTTGAACAGGGAGTTGAGTTAACAAAAGACAATAAAGTTTTGACCCTGGTCGTTGCTCTTAGCTATGGAAGTCGTGATGAGATCTTGCGTGCTGTCCACTCTCTTGCAGAGGATGTGAAAAGCGGAGAACTTGAACCAAGTGACATTAATGAAACACTACTCGGATCCCGCCTTGACACTGCGGATATCCCTGACCCGGATCTGATCATTCGGACGAGCGGAGAATATCGGATAAGCAATTATCTACTTTGGCAATCGGCGTACGCGGAATTTTACTTTGCCCAAGAGTTATGGCCCGATTTCCATCGCCAGGAATATTACAAGGCATTGCAATCTTATATGCAGCGGGAACGACGTTTTGGAAAAACCAGTGAACAGGTAAGCACCTAAAGTATGAAAAAAATCACGCGTTCTATTCTGATATTCTTTGTCTTCGGACTTACAACTTTTCTTTTTGCCCAGCAGCAAACTATTCCTATTGCTTCTGTTTCGGTCATGGGAAATGAGACGGCATCAGATCGTATAATTAAACTTTCCATGGGTTTGATCGAAGGATCTGAAGTTACATCAACCGATATTCAAAATGGGATCAAGAAACTTTATAATTTACGTTTATTTAGTGACATTAATGTAATGGCTACCAATGAAACGGATGCAGGTGTCCATGTTGTTATCCGGGTTACCGAGTATCCTCGCATGGATGATATTTTGTTCGAGGGAAATCACAAATATAAAGACGATAAATTAATGGAAGAGATTAATCTCATTCGTGGACAAGTCTTTACGCCTCATCTTGTAAATAAAGCAAAAATCGCTATTGAAAATAAATATAAAAAAGCCGGCTTTTATAATGTGTTTGTAGATGTAACGGCAGAACCATCGGAAAAAAAAGAAGGTCGTGTTGATATTACATTTTTGATTGAGGAAAACGAACGTGTTTTTATCGATGAGATCAA
>CAYPTO010000032.1:0-7580 GCA_964413625.1 uncultured bacterium | reverse complement strand
CCAAGCAAGAGCTTTTCAAGCCATGGCGTCTTCGCTGGCAAATGAAAGATACCAAACAAAGGGATTGGTACACTTTTTTCCGTTCGGCAAAATATGATCCCGAAAAATTTCTGGACGACAAAAATAAACTTTTACAATTTTATCGTGATCAGGGTTATCGTGATGCTCGTATTCTGGGTGAAGAGATCGTATTGGATTCTCTAGGTAAAAAAATGACCCTTCATGTTAAAATTGATGAAGGCCCTAAATATATTTATCGGAATATTAGTATTGTTGGCACAGACGTTTATCCTGAAAATTTCTTTATAATGAATCTTGAAATGGCCGGTATTAAAAAAGGTGAACCTTTTAAAGAAAAATATTTCGAAATGGCCGTTGATGCTAAGATACGTTCTCTTTACATGGATACGGGATATCTCTATACACAAGTCACACCGGAAATAACACCCTACGGAGAAGACTCTTTAGATATTGTTATCAAAGTGGTTGAAAACCATAAAGTCTCAGTCCGTCGGATTAATTTTGTCGGTAACTCAAGAACGCGGGAATACGTTATTCGTCGTGAAGTAAAAATTATGCCGGGTGATGTCTTTAATCGCGAGAGATTGATGCGATCTCAGCGTGAAATATTTATGTTAAATTATTTTGCCGATGTTGTTCCGGATATTGTTCCTGTTGATGATGAAACGATAGATATTGAAGTTTCCGTTGAAGAAAAATCATCCGATCGTGCAAACGCTTCAATCGGTTACAGTGAATATGATGGGCTTACCGGTAGTGTGGGTGTGGATATCAACAATCTTGGCGGTCGAGGGCAACGATTATCAGTATCATATCAAAAGAGTGCCGGAACCGATTATGTCAGTCTGGGCTTTACTGAACCCTGGCTTATGGGACGTCCAAATAACGTAGGCGTCAATTTGTATTATTCTAAGCGCGAAATGACAGACAGAACTTATTATTACGAACCATATGATAGAGAAACTATTGGAGTAACTTCACATTTTGGTCGTCGTTTCCGGTGGCCGGACAGTTATTTCAGTGGTAGTTGGGCTTTAACTTTTGCTTATAAACATTATTATAATGTGCGTGATGACAATTACTTTCTGCAATATAATCCATCGGGTATTGAAGAGCTTTGGGGGAATAGCTTTACTCAGGTTATTACTCGTGATAGCCGTGATAAACCGGAATTTCCGACCAAAGGGTCAAAACTGGTTTGGAATGCTCAGTTATCCGGAGGTATTTTTGGCGGTAAAGAAGAGTTTGTAAAGAACAGAGTAACTTTTGAAACTTATACCCCGATCATAGAAAAAGTTGTCTTTTATCAAAATTTTGATGTTGGTGCTGTATTACCCTTTGGGAAAAATGGTGTGATACCATATGACAGACTTTTTCATCTTGGTGGTGCAAATGCAATGAGTTATATTACTCCATTGCGTGGATATGAGGATGGAAGTATTTCTCCTCCCAATTCATCTTACGAAAGTGGTAAGGCACTTTTGAAATATACCTGTGAGATGAGAGTACTTCTGTCACCGAATCCCACATTGTACCTATTGGCATTTGCAGAAGCCGGTCGAATTTGGGATGATCTAAGAGATATCAAGATCCCCGAAATGGCACGTTCTGCTGGTGTGGGTGCACGTGTTTATATGCCCATGATGGGCATGCTGGGTGTTGATTTTGGTTATGGTTTTGATGAATTGTACTACTATGGCAGTTCAGGAAAAACAGTTTATAAATCCCCGGGCTGGGAAACCCATTTTGTATTTGGGATGCCCTTATAATTAATAAGGAGAAGATGCTGTGAGAAATTGGAAAAAAATACTGGTTTTACTAACGATCATATTATCGGTTGCTTTTGCAGCGGATGCAATGAAAATTGGTTTTATTTATTCCGAACAGATCATGCAGGAATATCAAGAAGCTGTTGATGCAATGAAAAAACTTGAGGCTGAAGCTGTTGAACTGCAGAATGTATATAAAGAAATGCAGGCCGATTACCAAAAGCTGATTGAAGATTACGAAAAAAGAAAACTCGTGAGTTCTGATGCATGGAAGAACAATAAGCAAAAAGAGATTGTAGCCAAAGAGCAGCAATTACAAAACTATCAGTTGGAGCATTTCGGTCAAGATGGCTCGATCTATCAAAAAGAAGAAGAATATCTGGGCCCGGTTCTTGATAAGATCAACGAGACCTTAAAAACCATTGGTGAAGAAGATGGTTATGCTTTTGTTTTTGATGCTTCCAAGGGCTCAATTGTTTATGCTGATGAAACACACAATTTGACTGAAAAGGTCCTAGAAGAACTTAAGAAATCAAAATAAATATTTTTGATCAATTTGACCGGCAGGGTAAATATAAATATTTATGCCGGTTTTTATACTTAACATTAAAATCATGAAATGTTCCCGGCACGTTTTGATTATGCTTTGATGTTTTTAAGTTTATACTTCAATGGGATTTGAAAATATAAACTATATAATTAATCCTTCCATCTGTAATTCTCAATCAATAGATTATAACTACAGTATCCATAAGCAGGAATTCGCTGTGTAAAATTAAAAGATCGCTGGTGTGAAGATATAAAAACTGGAATAACACAATGAAAAAAATTGGTGTACTGGGATCAACGGGATCTATTGGAAAAAACACGCTGGAGGTTGTAAAAAACCATCCTGAAGAATTCAAAATCTTATATTTGACGGCCAATCGTCAGGTTGAGCTCTTGATCAATCAGGCAAAAATGATCCAACCGGAAGCAGTATGCATAGCAGATATAACAATGTATCAACAACTGTGCGAAGGCTTGGCCGGAAGTAATATTCAATGTTTTGCCGGGATGGAGAGTATTCATGATCTTGTAAAAGATTATCATGTTGATATTATATTAAACGCTATTGTTGGCGCGGCAGGGATGCAAAGTACCATATTGGCAGCTGAAAATGGGACAGATATTGCTCTAAGCAATAAAGAAAGTCTTGTTATGGCAGGAGCGTTGATCAACAAGATTTGCACTAAAACGGGGACTAAAATATTTCCGGTTGATAGCGAACATTCGGCGATCTGGCAATGTCTTACAGGGGAATCAAACAATGATGTAGAGCGTATTATCCTGACAGGCTCGGGTGGGCCCTTTCTACGTAGAGATCTTTCAACTTTTGATACCATTACGGTAGCAGAAGCTTTAAAGCATCCTAACTGGTCTATGGGGAGCAAAATTTCCATAGATTCTGCAAGTATGTTCAATAAGGGTTTAGAATTGATCGAGGCTTATCACCTTTTTCATCTTGATGAATCTAAAATTGACATTCTTATTCATCCCGAATCCATTATTCATAGCATGGTACAATTTAAAGATGGTTCGATCAAAGCACAACTGGGTGTTCCCGATATGAAAATTCCCATTCAATATGCCTTAAGTTATCCACGACACATCTTAAGCGATTGGTCTCGCCTGGATCTTGCTAAAATTGGAACTCTACATTTTGAATCACCGGACACAGATCGTTTTCCTTCAATACGGCTTGCCCGGGAAGTTCTCAAAGCAGGCGGAACATACCCTGCAGCCTATAATATTGCCAATGAAAAAGCTGTAGAACGTTTTCTCAGTGGAAAAATATCTTTTCCCGAGATTAGTATAGAGGTTGAAAAGGTCATTGAATCTCATGTAAGTATGGATCCACTTTCTTTCGAGAATCTTCTTTCTGTAATTAAAATGTCCTAAAAAAATATTTTTTTTTAACAATCTTTACTCTATATTTAATAGATTCAATATAAATGGGAAAATATTATGAATGAACTTATTGCTGTTGTTGATGATGAAAAAAGTATCCTTGAATTAACGAGCATACATTTAAAAAAATCCGGATTTCAAGTTGCAACCTTTATTAGTGGCATGGAATACCTTGAATTTATTAAAAATACAATCCCCGATGTAACTATTCTGGATCTGATGCTTCCTGATATAGATGGAATGGATGTGTGTAAAACTTTGCGTCGCGACAACAAATATGATAACATGTCGATTATTATTTTGTCAGGTCGAATTGATGAATCGGATACGATCCTTGGGCTGGAATTAGGTGCTGACGACTATGTAAAAAAACCTTTTTCACCCAAAGAGTTGGCTGTACGTGTAAAAACAGTGTTAAGAAGAAAAGCGCCTCAAGCTGCCCAAACTGAGAATAAGATCAATATCGATAATAAAATTATCATTGATGTTGATCGCTATGAAGTTCATGTTGATGGCGAACTTGCAGCTCTTACCCCGACTGAATATCGCATACTTAAAATGCTTGCAGAAAAAAATGGAAGTGTATTAAAACGAGAAGAGATTCTGTACAATCTTTGGGGAAATGAAAAAATCGTTGTAGATCATACTGTGGATGTACATATCAAACATTTACGTGAGAAATTGGGACCTTATGCCAACCTTGTAAAAAATGTCCGTGGCGTGGGATACAAACTGGGAATTTAAGTTAAAAATTAAAAATAATATAAAAAGTCGAGCTAGCTCGACTTTTTATATTCATATGTAATAATCATGGCAAATCTGTTACTTTATTACAGATCGCAAATTAAATAGCAAATTTTATGAAAACTACTTTGTCTCTTTCCTTTGCCAATGTAAATTTGTTCTTAATATAGGATTTCCAATGTCAATTTACTTGTTGATGGTCATCATACTTTTTTCCCTCGCTGTATCCGGTCTTGTTGTTGGCGTGACCAATGATGCAGTCAATTTTTTAAATTCTGCCAGAGGTGCAAAAGCAGCAAAAAATTGGATTATTATGACCATAGCGAGTTTGGGTGTGTTGATAGGAACTACCTTTTCAAGCGGTATGATGGAAGTAGCCAGAAAGGGGATTTTCCACCCCCAGGAATTTTACTTTTACGAGATCATGATCATTTATTTGGCCGTTATGTTCACCAACGTTATTCTCCTGGATGTTTATAATACGCTCGCTTTACCAACCTCAACAACCGTTTCTATTGTTTTTTCTCTTCTTGGTGCTGCTTTAGCGGTTTCGCTTGTTAAGATTGGCCGTTTACCGCTTGAAAGCATTAGCGACCTGACTAAATATATTAATTCGGACAAAGCATTAGCGATCATGGTGGGTATACTGCTCTCGGTGATCATTGCTTTTGCGGTTGGAACAATAGTGCAATTTATAACGCGCATGATCTTTACATTCAAATATGAAAAGGGTCTAAAGCGTTACGGAGCAATTTGGGGCGGACTGTGTATCTCGATCATTACATATTTTATTTTAGTAAAAGGGGCCAATGGCTCATCCTTTATGACAGCCGAAGCTAAAGCATGGATACGGGCACATACTTGGTTGATCCTCGGCTTTTCATTTTTAGGATGGACGATCATTATACAAATACTGCGCTGGCTGTTTAAGATAAATATTTTCCGTATGATCATTCTTATCGGGACTTTTTCCCTGGCATTTGCATTTGCAGGGAACGATTTGGTCAACTTTATTGGTGTTCCGCTTGCAGGTTTTAAAGCGTTCCAGGCATTTTCCGCTGTTCCCGGTGCTGATCCACACACATTCTCAATGAATTTTATGTCAGGAGCTGTTAAAACCGAAACCTACCTGCTTTTAATTGCAGGTGCGATTATGATCGCAACCTTGTGGATATCCAAGAAATCACGTCATGTCAGTAAAACGGAATTAAATATTGCCAGACAGGGAATAGGCGAGGAACGTTTTGCTTCTACTGGAATATCGCGTATCGTTGTTCATTCAATCGTTGTGATCAACGAATTTTTCAGAAAGATCGTTCCTATAAAAATACAGCGCACAATAAACGAGCGTTTTTCCAGACCGGTGATGAATTCCGAATCTGAAGCCCAATCTTTTGATATGATCCGTGCTTCAATGAACTTAACGATAGCAAGCAGTTTGATTGCCTTAGGTACTTCTTTGGAGCTCCCTCTTTCTACCACCTATGTGACCTTTATGGTGTCAATGGGAACGTCATTGGCAGATGGGGCATGGGGAAGGGAGAGTGCGGTTTATCGTATGTCCGGCGTATTTACAGTAATTGGCGGCTGGTTCCTGACGGCTATTATTGCCTTGGTCGTTTCAATGCTTTTTGCTTTATTGATCAATTGGGGTGGTATTGCTGCAACCATTCTATTGCTTGCATTTGCAATTTTTGTTCTGTTCCGTACTTTTATTAGTCATAGAAAAAATGAAAAACACAAAGCAGCTCTACATGATGATGAAAATAATAACGATATTTTTGATATGTGTAATCATCATACGATAAAGATACTTGATCTAATTCCCGAAATACTTGAAAAAAATGTCAAAGCCTGTTACAAAGAAGATCGCAAACAGATCAAAGAATTACAAGAACAAGTAAAATTCCTTATGTTGGACACAAAAAATCGCAAGAACTCCTTCACGGTCCGTTTAAGAAATATTAATGAGGAATCTTTAGAATTCGGTCATTTCTATCTACAGATGTTACATTATATCAGGGAATTTTCACATAGTATCAATTATATTGTCGATGCCTCTTATGAGCATATTTATAACAATCATCGGGGAATTAATAAAGACCAGTATGAAGAACTTAAGTATCTCTGTGATCATCTGGAAGACATTTTCAAGGATGTCAAAAAGACTATTTCCAAACAGGATTTTGATCAAAAAGCAAAGATAAAACATAAGCAGGAAAAACTTTTAGATTATATCAGTGATTGTCAAAGCAATCAAGTGAAGCGTATCAAACGTGGAGATACCAATACAAGGAATTCTATATTATATATGACCACGCTTTTCGGTGTCAGAGATTTACTTGTTCATGTCATACGGTTATTGAAGGTTCAGAGTAAATTTATTCCCAGACAGAGATCCGATAAATTGCGGGGTAAAGATGAATACCCTGCCCAAATCAGACTACCACTATAACGATATGTTTATTAGCAATATTCTTATAAATCAAATACAGACAAAGAAAATTGCAAATATATTTTATATATTCTGTCCCTCAAAACCACCTTGTTTAACACACAAAAACAAATACGCTCTTTTTAATTTTAAAAAGTGTTTTGTCAACATCAAAGTGTGCATTATATTCCACAATACATATAGGAGAAAGGCATGACAATATATATCATAATGGTGATCTTATTGTTCTTTTTAGCGGCCTCGGATCTCATGGTTGGAGTGACGAATGATGCCGTCAATTTCCTAAATTCCGCTCGGGGAGCAAGAGCTGCAAAGAATTGGATAATTATGATCGTAGCATCCATTGGGGTTTTTGTGGGTGCAACTTTTTCCAGTGGAATGATGGAAGTGGCAAGAAAAGGAATATTTCATCCACAGGAATTTTTCTTTTCTGAAATTATGATCATTTATTTGGCAGTTATGTTGACCGATGTTATTCTTCTGGATGCATACAATTCACTGGCATTGCCGACATCAACAACGGTATCTATTGTTTTTGAATTATTGGGAGCTGCAGTAGCAGTTTCTTTGTTAAAGATCGGCCGGAATCCACTGGAAACCGTTGCAAACCTTCCAAAATATATTAACTCAGATAAAGCCTT
>CAYPTO010000031.1:8386-9172 GCA_964413625.1 uncultured bacterium | reverse complement strand
TTTTTTAATAGGCATACCCTTTATTTGGTGCTCCAATAATTTTGTTACCGCCACCCTTTCGCAGGCTTTATTATATAAGAAATTAAGCGATAATCATCGTTACGACGAAATGGAAGCCGCTTTACGCGATTGGCTATTCGGCTGTAATATCTGGGGAACGAGTATGATCGTCGGACTTCCGGTCAATGGCGACACACCCGTTGATCCGCATTCTGCACTCACCCACCTTCATAACATGAAAATTGATGGCGGCTTGATAGATGGTCCTGTTTACGGCTCAATTTATAATAATTTAAAAGGTATTCGACTCTTTTACGAAGATGAATACGCGCCTTTTCAATCTGATATCGCCGTTTATCACGATGATGTAGGTGATTACTCAACAAACGAGCCCACCATGGACGGTACCGCCAGCCTGGTCTATTATTTGGCATCACTGGAAAGCGCCGGGAAATCCTCATTTGAAACCGTTGACAGCTACGGTGCAATTATCCGTGGAGACCAAGAAAAAAAGCGGATTGCGCTTGTCTTTACCGGTCATGACTTCGCCGACGGCGGTCAGATCATTGCCGATTCACTCAAAGCGCACGATGTAAAAGCCTCATTTTTCTTTACCGGTGACTTTTATCGCACTCCTGCCTATAAGCCCCTTATACGTCAGTTGGTGGCCGATGGGCACTATATGGGTGCACACTCCAACAAGCATTTGCTCTACAATAAATGGAATTCGCAAAGAACTTTGAATGTTACGGAAAAAGAATTCAAAGATGATCTTGAAGCCAACTA
>CAYPTO010000031.1:0-8376 GCA_964413625.1 uncultured bacterium | reverse complement strand
AATTTTGGGATCACAAAAGAAAACGCCCACTATTTCTTGCCGC
Organism: uncultured bacterium; assembly: GCA_964413625.1. Lineage (GTDB taxonomy): Bacteria > Fidelibacterota > Fidelibacteria > Fidelibacterales > Fidelibacteraceae > M50B103. The sequence continues at coordinate 8,333 of CAYPTO010000031.1, read as the reverse complement.
CTTACGAATGGTACAATAAGAACATTGCGCTTTGGACATATCAGGAAAACCTGTCTCTTATCAACTTCACCTCCGGCACTTTATCACATACCGACTACACCACGCCGGATATGGGCGATAAATACCATGATAATAACGAGATCTACCAATCCATTATGCTCTACGAAAACAAAAATACCCTCAACGGTTTCATCTTATTGATGCATATCGGCTCTGATCCACTTAGAACTGAAAAGTTTTATTCGAAATTGGGTGAATTAATCAATGATCTCACAGATAAGGGATACGCTTTTGTGAGAATTGATGAGATGTTGGATAAAGCGTATAGAAAATGATTTGTGAAAGTGTAGAGGACAATTGTAAGAAACAAGAGACAAAAACCAAGAACCAAAAATAAATAGTCTGTCATCCCGACACATCGGAATTTAGGATGAGAGCCTTATTTCTTCTTCTTTTTGCCTCTACCCTTCACGGAATCACTCTTCACGACGTCTCACGTTTTACTTTTTACATTTTACGATTTACGTTTTACGATTTACGTTTTACGATTTACGTTTTACGTTTTATATTTACTTTTGTCTTCGGCAAGTGCCTTAGGTGGAAGCGTTTGAACGCTGAGCGTAAAGCCCATGGCTTGAATGATCTTCATGATGGTTTCAAATCGGGGTTTAGCATCGGGCTTGAGAGCTTTATACATGCTTTCGCGACCCAGACCGCTTTTTTCGGCAAGTTTGCTCATGCCTTTCGCTTTAGCAATGTCATCAAGAGCCAATAAGATAAGTCTTGGATCTCCATCGTTAAAAGCTTCTTCGAGATGCCCCTGTAGCATCTCCTCACTGTCTAGATAACGGTACACCTCAAATTTTCTAATATTTACTTTCATTTGCTAACAATCCCTTTAAAAATTTTAACAGCTCTTTTAATATCATTTTTCTGAGATGATTTATCACCACCACAAAGTAGAATGATAACCTTTTTTTCCTGAACACTAAAATATATTCTATAGCCGAACCCTATATGTACTCTTAATTCTGATATCTTTTCCCCAAAATATTTATGATCCCCGAAACGTCCCAACATAAGCATATTGATCCTATTCGTGATCGCAACCTTTACTTTTTTGTCTCTAAATTTCTTAATCCACTTTGAAAACTGTCCCGCCTCTTGTATCTCAAATATGAACAAATGTATCCAATTGGATATAAATAGGTAAGCGTTATTTATATTGTGTGATCTCCGTCACTTTTTATATGCATTAAAAATGCTGTAAAATCATCAATTATCGCTGGAAATGGATATTCTCGCAATATGATCATATTAAAATCGATAAATATATCATCATGCCTGATCATTTTCATGGGATCATAAGAATCCTTCCTGAATCCCAATTAAATTGATTAAGCAAAAGTCTCCATGATTCCCAATTAGATGTACGGGAGGCTTTAGAGCCTCCCGCCGGGCCTAGGGCGGGTCTTGGCCCACCCGTACATTTGGATCAGAATCATTATAATAGGATTGGAATATTGTAAATTATTGGCGCATTAAAAACAACATCATGCATTTTAATCCATGAGGCGGAATACCTGGATTTCAAATGGAAGAGATTATTTCATAATCGTATTTTAAAAACGTATGAGATCGATATTAAAAGAAAGTATATTAGAAATAATCCATGGAATTTGAAAAAGAACGCATTTTCTTTTGAAACACCACAATAATGCATTATTTTTCTGATTGTTATTGAAACACAATTGAAAAAGACGATGGAAGTACGCAAACCAGACTGGCTGAAGATCAACTTGCCCGGCGGCACCCAATGCCGAACCGTTAAATCGGTCCTAAGCCATCACCATTTACATACGGTTTGCGATGAAGCCCGCTGCCCCAATAAAGAAGAATGTTGGTCCAATAGGACAGCTACGTTTATGGTGTTAGGAAATGTCTGTACCAGGAATTGTCGCTTTTGTAATGTCCAGGAAGAAACGGAGAGGCGAAGAAGCGGTGAAGAGGCGATAAGCGGAAACGGAGAGGTGGAGAAACGGAGAGGCAAAGTAACGAAAATTGAAGCACTCGCTCAGGAACCCGAGAATCTTGCTGAAGCTGTTTCACTGTTAGAACTTCAGTATGTCGTCGTTACCTGTGTTACCCGCGATGATCTGCCCGACGGTGGCGCTGAACACTGGGCCAAATGCATTAATGCGATACGCGAAAAGAATCCCAATTGTAAAATAGAAGTCCTCATCTCCGATCATCTGGGACGCATGAATGATATTCAAACCATCTTGGATGCCAAACCCGATGTGGTGGCACATAATCTGGAGACCATCAAACGCCTCTACCCGACCGCCAGACCGCAAGCTCATTATCAGCGCTCGCTTGATGTATTAAAATACATCTCTGATGCAGGATTTATTTGCAAAAGCGGGATCATGTTGGGACTGGGAGAAGAAGCCGATGAAATCGAGGAGTTGATGAAGGATGCAAAGAAACACGGCGTGGATATTTTTACTCTCGGTCAATATCTTCAACCGACGAAAAAACATCTGCCGGTGGAAAAGTATGTGCATCCCGATAAATTTGAAGAATATAAAAATATAGCATTGGCCATCGGTATAAAGCATGTGGAATCCGGACCTTTGGTACGATCGTCGTACCATGCGAAAGAATCGTACGAAAAATTGAAAAATATTTGACGATATTGTAGAGAACGGTCGCGACCGTTCCTTACACGAAATTAAGGAACAGTATGAAAAAATTAATCGCCCCATCAATCCTTTCAGCCAATTTCATGAATCTGGAATCAGAGATCCGACTGCTGGAAAAAGCAGGCGCGGACTGGGTGCATTGTGATATCATGGACGGTCATTTTGTGCCCAACCTGACCTTTGGTTCGCCTGTGATCAAGCAGATCCGCAAGCTGACCGATCTTCCGCTGGATGTACATCTCATGATCAGCAATCCGGGCGATACGCTGGATCAATATATCAATGCGGGTGCGGACTGGCTGAGCTATCATATAGAAGCGGCAAAAATTCCGGTAGCGGGACTGCGATATATCCGCGGTAAAGGCGTTAAAGCCGGAATCGTGATCAAACCCAAGACATCTGTTAATATGATCAAGAAATTGCTCCCCGAATGCGACTATGTACTGGTCATGTCCGTGGAACCGGGCTTTGGCGGTCAATCTTATATGGACAGCGCCAACGCGAAGATCATGGAATTGGCGAAATTGAAAAAAGAAATGAAATTGGATTACCTCATCCAGGTTGACGGTGGGATTGGATTGGATAATATCCAAGCCGTATCTGATCTGGGTGCCGAGGTTTTTGTGGCGGGAAGCGCCATATTTCATTCGGAAGATCCAGTTGAGACGATACAGGAAATGAAACGGTTGATCAATGAATAATTTCGTTTCTGTAAAGACGCAAGATTTTGCGTCTCCTCTTTGACATCAACGCAGAATATGATTCTGTGACATAACTCTCACAGAGGTACTGAACCCGATATCCGCAGGATACCGTTTTCAGCATGACTAGTATTGTTGCGTTTAGCACCGACAACCTTTTCAGCATAACTATTTTTGTTTGTTAGAGACTCCGCAGAAGTCGAAGAAAAATATAAAAGGGGTCGAAGAATTAAACCTTAAACGCTAAACCTTTAAACAAGGAATTTAAATATGCCTAAACAAATAATCATCAACGCTACAACACTCTATGACGGCAACACTATACTAAAAGATAAAGCCATCATCGTGGAAGGCAACAAAATTATCGGCATTACCGCCAAAAAGAAAAATGCCGATTATGAAGGTATTGTGACACCCGCTTTCATTGACGGACACAGCCACATTGGGATGGATCGCGAAGGCGAACCCTCTCAGGAAGGTGAAGCCAACGATAAATCCTCACAATTTTTGATATCAAACGATCCTATCGACAGTATTTACTTCGATGATCGGGCATTTCAGGATGCTGTGGATTTTGGACAACTTTACTCCTGCGTCGTTCCCGGTAGTGGTAACCTCATTGGCGGCAAAGCTAAGATCATCCGGAATTTCGCGGAAACACGTAAGGATGCGGAAGTCCTAGATTATGGCTATAAAATGGCGCTGGGATATAATCCGCGGTCAACTACCGATTGGAAAGGCCTGCGCCCGGATACGCGTATGGGTGTTTATGGTATTTTGGAACGTAAATTCGATGAGATCCTGCTCAAAAAGTAAAAAGCGGACCACGAAAAAGACAAAGCCATCCGTGTCGCCGAAGCCAAACTGGAAAAAGCTGAGATCGGAAATACGGAATTCGATCAAATGATTGCCGACATCACCTATGACTATGAACTTAAATTCTCTACCGAGGACAATGACTATATTACCCTTTTAAGCGGTGAAAAAACAGCCAAGGTCCATGTTCATAAAGAAGACGATGTGATCTACCTGATCAAGCTAAAAGAAAAATACGGATTAAAGGTTACCGCCGATCATACCGGCGACGTTTGGCACAAAAGCATATTCAACGAACTGGCTAAGCACGATATTCCCATCATGTTCGGTCCATTGGCTTCCCTGAATTACAAAGTCGAATTAAAACACGGCTACTACCAAAACATCAAACTGCTCATGGAATCAAAGGCAGATTACGCCTTGATCTCCGACCACCCGGTCATTGTTTCAACATCGCTGCGTGATACCTTGAAATATTTTATGATCCACGGTATGGACGAGGTCAACGCAATTTCTTTAATAACACGGAACCCGGCCCGCATCCTCGGCATTGACGATTATCTTGGCACAGTGGAAAAAGGCAAATGGGCATCACTGGTGGTCTGGGATAAAGATCCTCTGCATCTTGCCTCCTTCCCCACCATGGTCATGGCTGAAGGCAAGATTTTGCGGAAGCGCAAATAATTGATCGTGGCAACTTGTTGACACTTTTATAGGGGCGACTCTCTTCTACGCCAAGGTTACGAAGAGCAGGCCTGTCGCCCGGGAAAAATGGGAGGTTCACGAGTCTCCCGTACATTTGCAAAAATTGATTAGATTGATAATTTGAAATAAAATGTTACGTAAGGGTTCAGAATTCTGAGCCCCTAACCGGAAGGAATCATATTTAATGTTTCATAAAAACCCGAAATTGGTCAACTGGTTCAACAAGAATCTGCCTTACGACCCCATTAAGGTTCTTTACCACGGCTATCATGCTCCGATTCGTTATAATCTTTACAAGAATTTCCTGCTTTTCGAGCATGATGATCCTGCATTGCTCGAAACCGAGCAAGATGTCAAGACTGCCCAACGCAGAGTCAATCTCTTACTGACCCTCGAGCGCATTCTAAAGAACCTAGATAAGTTCGAAAAAGAGCGCGAAGAGGAAATGCTCCTCAAATTGGCTTCCATCGTCAAGGAATTGGGCTTTTACAATTGCAACCGCAAGATGACATCCATTCAACGGGCCTTGGCAGAACTTATCAAGTATCAGAATGAAAATGGCAGTTTTCCCGTCTCCCTTGCCGGGAACGTCTTTATTATTGAAACCATTCTGGAATACGGTGTGGTCAATAATCCCTATATGGAAAAAGCATTGCTTTGGTTACTCCGTCAACAAAATGCCGATAAAGGCTGGGGCACCACCACCGCTGATTATTCGGATGTCTGGATAACAACGAAGGTTCTGCATGCTTATTCATTCAGCATGAAATACATGAACAATACCAAGATCCGTAAAGGCATAGAATTTGTCCTTTCGCACCTCTATGTGGAAAATCCCGGCGGCATTGTCGAAGGTAAAACCGCGTGGGAAACCTTCAGAGGCGATTTTATGCTGGAAGGCTCCTATGTAGGTGGCGTGCTCTCCGTTTTGGAAATGTGTGCCCGTTTGAACGTCTCTTACGAAGATCCGCGTGTTAATGTGATGCTGGACTGGTTGAAAAGCAAGCAATTGCAGACCGGTCATTGGCCCACACAAACCTATGATATATTCAACAAACGCTCTGATGAACGCGTTACCATGCGTGTTGTCAGTGTTCTAAAACTCTTTTACATCATGCCAAGACAAGGCTCGGCAACCATTAAATCCTTCCGAATCAAACAGGATGGCCGAACCAACGCTAAAAAACCGGGATTCATTACAAATCCCGAGAACCATCCCAAACCGATGGAAGAAGTGGATGAATAGTAGAGACGTAATGTCCCGAAATACTTTGGGACGTTTGTACAACTTTAAATACATTTGAATTGAATTTTGAATTTATATTAGGAAGTAAAAGGAATAAATCACATGAATAAATTTGAACCTGTCGTATTCGATAAGAGTATTCTCGAAGAATACAATGTACCCAAAGAAATCCCGATTATGCCCCTGCGCAATACGGTACTTTTCCCACAGCAGATCATTCCGCTGTACATCGGTCGTGTCCATTCCCTGCGCCTCTTAAACGACATCATGAAAGAAAACAAGATCTTTGTGGTCGTTGCGCAGAAGGATATTTCCATCGAAAATCCCCGTGAAGAAGATCTTTACCAATACGGGACCCTGGCCAAGATCGTCAAGGTCTTTACTATGCCTGACAAAAGCCGTTCGGTGATCGTACAAGGACTGGAACGTGTTGAAATTCATAAAATTACCAAGATGGATCCTTATTACCACGGTATCGTTCAACGCTTACAGGAAAGTGAAGAAGATTCCATTGAAAGCGTTGCAATCCGTGAACGTTTGAAAGAATCTTTCAAAGATATCGTGGACATGTCGGATTATCTTTCCAAAGATAATGTCACCATGATGATGAATTCCGTCGATGATGGAAATCTTGCTGATGTCGTCGTTTCGATGCTGAATATTTCCGTAGAGGAAAAACAGCATATTCTTGAACAATTCAATATCAACAAGCGACTGGCTGAAACGGCTATTATCCTTGCCCAGGAACTGGAAAAAGCCAAGATCGGTGAGAAGATCATTGCGGATGTAAAAGACAATATCAACAAAAATCAACGCGAATACTATCTTCGTGAACAAATGAAAGCCATTCGAAAAGAATTGGGTGAAGATGAAGATGAGCGCATTATAGATCTTAAAAAGAAACTTGAAGATGCCCAGCTTCCCGAAGAAGCTGCAAAGGCCGCAGATCGTGAGATCGAGCGTCTTAAACGCATGTCCAAACAGTCACCGGAATATAATGTCTCACTCACCTACTTAGAACTGCTGACCGAATTGCCATGGTCCGTCTCAACTGCCGATGAAATTGATCTGGCAAATGCCACCAAAATACTTGATGAAGACCATTATGGTTTAGATAAGATTAAACTGCGTATTCTTGAATACCTGGCTGTCCGTAAATTAAAATTAAAAAATGATCCGAATTCTGCCGTAAAAGGCCCGATTCTATGTTTTGTGGGCCCTCCCGGAACCGGGAAAACCTCGGTAGCCAAATCCATTGCCCATGCCATGGACCGTAATATCCACCGTATGTCTCTGGGTGTTGTACGTGATGAAGCCGAGATCCGCGGTCACCGCCGTACATATATCGGTGCCATGCCGGGCCGCATTATTCAGGGCATCAAAAAAGCCGGATCAAACAATCCTGTCTTCATTCTTGATGAGATTGATAAACTAGGTGCGGACTATAAAGGCGATCCTTCGAGCGCATTGTTGGAAGTTCTGGATCCCGAACAAAATTACTCATTTTCGGACCATTATCTGGAAACGCCTTTTGATCTGAGCAATGTGATGTTCATTGCCACAGCCAACTGGGCTGAGACCATCCCGGGACCGTTACGCGACCGTATGGAACTCATTAATTTTTCGGGATATACACTGCCGGAGAAAACACATATCGCCGAGAAATTTCTCATTCCCAAGCAGGTTGAGGAACACGGTCTAACCAAAAAAGACATTACCTTTACGGAAAACGGCGTTCAGACCATTATCCAAAATTACACCCGTGAAGCCGGCGTACGGTCATTGGAACGTGAGATCGCTCACGTGGCCCGTAAAGTGGCCAAAATAAAAGTTGAAACAACGCGATTCCGAAAAAAGAGCATAACAGAAAAGACTGTCAGCAAGTATCTCGGCAGACAGAAATTCTATAGTGACCGCGCAGAACGTATGAAACGACCGGGTATTGCCATTGGCTTGGCTTGGACACAGGTCGGCGGCGACATTCTCTTCATTGAAACGACCAAAATGCCCGGTGAAGGAAAATTACAATTGACCGGTCAGCTCGGTGACGTGATGAAAGAATCGGCCCAGGCCGCCTTGAGTTATTGTCGCTCCCGGGCCAAAAAACTAAAACTTGATGAATCATACTTTGAAGAGATCGACATCCATATCCACGTCCCG
>CAYPTO010000030.1:0-9507 GCA_964413625.1 uncultured bacterium | reverse complement strand
ACGATAGCTTACTTGTTTTTGTAAATGCCTTTCAGTTGCACTTACTTGTTGAATTTAGGATTTATGCGTTAGAGTATATTGTCATTAAAACAAAAGGAGAGACAATGAACTCATATAAAGACATAGCAAAAGACGTTTTCAGTTTTGTCGGGACACTTTCAAAAGAAAACCCCGGTATCGCACAGGGATATATGACTTTGCATAAAACACTCACTTCCGAAGGTGCTTTGAACGTTAAAGAAAAAGAATTGATCGCAATAGGGATATCAATTAACGCCCGTTGTGAAGGGTGCTTATTAGTCCATGTTGGCGCCGCTTTGGAAGCCGGTGCAAGTCGGGAAGAGATCGTAGAAACGATCGGCGTTGCTGTTATGATGGATGGCGGCCCGGCCATTGCGTATGGAAAGCACGCATATGACGCAATGAAGGAATTATCTGAATAAATAAAATAGGGGTGGTCAAAACCGCCCCGCTATATTATTTCACGTCTTACGGCTTATCCATATATGAAAAAATAAATTCAGCTTCGCAAGCCAACTCGTTACCTACATAAGCTCGCCCAAAGCCATCTCCAAAACTTTTTTTTATTTTATTGATTTTAACTTCCAATCTTAGAGTATCGCCCGGTATGACTTTCCTTTTAAATTTCGCTTTTTTTAATCCGCCAAAATAGACGATCTTACCTTTATTCTCTGGAAGAGATAAAAGTGTGATCGCTCCGGTTTGAGCTATTGATTCAATAATGAGCACACCCGGCATAACCGGTTCTTCCGGGAAATGGCCTTTAAAATAGTATTCATCTATCCTTACATCTTTCTCACAAATTGCTATATCTCCAGGTTCAAGTTCCAGAACTCTGTCAACCAACAAGAAGGGATCTCTGTGGGGTATAATTTCTTTTATTTGTTCTTTATTTAATTTCATTATTTATTCTTCCCATTTTTTAAATACCAATGTTGCATTATGACCGCCAAAACCAAGGCTATTCTTTAGGGCATAACGAATATTACGTTCCTTCATTTTATTAGGCGTATAATCCAGATCACATTCAGGATCTTTTACCCGATAATTTATGGTAGGAGGGACAATACCTTCCTGTAAAGCCAGCGCAGTAATGGCCGATTCGATTACACCTACAGCCCCCAGTGAATGCGCATGCATGGACTTTGTACCACTGATACTGATCTTGTAAGCATGTTTTCCAAATGCTTTTTTAATCCCTTTGGATTCCACGCGATCATTATAGAAGGTCGATGTACCGTGCGGGCTGATAAAATCTATCATTTCCGGTTCGATCCCGGCATTTTTCATTGCACCCAGCATACATTTAGTGATTCCTTCGGCACTTTCATCGGGTTGAGTGATATGAAATGCATCACAATTCGCGCTGTATCCGATCAACTCGGCATAGACCTTGGCATTCCGCTTTTTAGCATGCTCTAATTCCTCCAGGATCAACAAACCGGCACCTTCGCCCATCACGAATCCCGAACGTTCTTTATCAAAAGGGATGGAAGCTCTGTTTTTATCTAAATTGGGAGAAATAGCGCGCATGTTGGAGAATCCGCCAACACCAAGAACATTGATAGGAGCTTCCGCACCACCGGCAAAGGCTAGTTCAAGATAGCCGTCTTTAATATATCGGTATGCTTCTCCAATTGAATTGGTTGCCGATGAACAAGCGGTAACAATGGGAAGCGACGGTCCTTTTGCATTGAATTTGATCGCCACATTACCCCCGACTAAATTCACTATTGTATTGGGTATAAAAAAAGGACTCAATCTATCCGCACCTTTGTGTACAACCTTCACGGTTTCTTTGTAAATTGTTTCAAGTCCACCTATGCCACTTCCCACAAATGTCCCAAAGCGATCATGATCAAAATCAGCATCAGCGAGTTTGCTATCATCATAGGCTTCTTTTGCTGCGACCAAAGCTAAAATTGTGGTTCTGTCCATACGCCTTGCCTCTTTTGGGGGAATGACATCACCAATATCAAGATTCTTGACTTCAGCTGCTAAATAAGGTTTTTGCTGTGATATATCAAACAAGGTGATCTCATCTATTCCATTTTTTCCTTCTTTGATAGCTTTCCACATATCTTCAATATTATTTCCAATAGGTGTTACGGCACCAAGTCCGGTAATCACGACTCTACGTTTCATATATTCTCCTAGCTCATTACCATGCCGCCGTCTACATGGACGACTTGACCGGTAATATAATCTGCATGTTTACTTGCAAGAAACAGAACTAAAGATGCAACATCTTCAACCTGTCCGTATCTTCCTAAAGGAATTTCCTTCAAGTAGTGCTCTTTTACACTGTCAGGAAGGCTCTCTGTCATTTTCGTTTCAATATAACCCGGCGCAACAGCATTGCAGGTAATATTTCTTTTGGAAAACTCTCTAGCTACTGATTTGGATAGACCAATAATACCTGCTTTGGATGCAGAGTAATTCGCTTGTCCTGCATTCCCAATTAATCCGGATACCGATGCAAGATTAATGATCTTGCCATATCTTGCTTTGGTCATAAAGGGAACCACGGATTTAATCATATTCCAGGTACCCTTTAGGTTAACATCCAAAACCTTATCAAAATCATCTTCTGACATTCGCAACATTAATTGGTCTCTGGTAATACCGGCATTGTTTATTAGAATATCGATCTTTCCGTATTTCTCTTTGAGTACTTTTGCTGTTGCCTGTGTATCATCATAAGAAGATACATCGACTTTATAAGCTTCGCATTTTAACCCTTCCTGAGAAAGTTGGTCGCAAAGAGCTTTTGCTTTGACTTCATCCATATCGTAAATAATGACCGTAGCACCTTTTCTTGCGAATTGTACGGAGATGGCTTCTCCTATTCCGCTGGCACCACCGGTAACCAATGCGATCTTCCCATCTAGATTCATAATATTTCCTTTTTCTGCTTATTGTCTTTCAGCGTTTAATTTAATGCATCTTTTCAACAGAAGCATCAGAAAGTTAATAAACATGCTCCACTCGTTAATCCGGCTCCAAAACCGACCAATATGATTTTATCGCCCGTTTCCATCGTTTCTTCTTCAAGCATCTCATCAAGTGCAATAGGGATACTTGCTGCAGAAGTATTCCCATACTTGTGAATGTTTACATAGAAAGATTCCATGGGCATCTTTAAGGCTTTAGATGCACTTTGAATTATACGAATATTTGCCTGATGCGGTATGATTTTTTTAATTTGGGATCTATCAATATTCCCATGTTCCAATACACCGTTTACACTGGATTTGATTACTCTGGATGCAAATTGATAAACTTTCGGACCATCCATATTAACATAATCATCCACATACAAGATCAGGTCATCATCACTCTTGGTTTGCACATTGAAAATGACTTCTTTGGATTCATCCTTCTCTATGATCATTGCACCGGCACCATCACCGAAAAGAACACAGGTGTTTCTGTCTTTATAATCCGTAAATTTAGAAATTACTTCAGCTCCAATGACCAAAGCACTCTTATATGAACCACTGTGCATCATTTTTTCTGCTATATTCAGACCAAAAATGAATCCGGTGCAAGCCGCATTTATGTCAAACGCCAGTACCCCCGGTTTATCCAAACCGAGCTTTGCTTGTACACGGCAAGCCATACTGGGACTTCTCAGCTCCGCTGTGAATGTTGCTACAATAATAAGATCAATTTTATCTTTATCGTAATTTACTTTTTCAATAGCATTTAATGCAGCAATCGCAGCTAGATCTGATGTATTTTTACCATTTACTATACGACGTTCTTTAATACCTGTTCTGGAAGTTATCCATTCATCTGTGGTATCAACGATCTTCTCCAGGTCATGATTCGAGAGAACTCCTTCCGGAGTAAAATGACCTGTGGAGACAATTTTGAAACATCCTTTATCTAAGGCCATTCAATATTCCTTCCTGTTATTGTCATCTGCATATTATTTCTTTCATATGAAATAATAGTCAGACATATTTCAGCAAGACATATCAGATAATTTGTAAAAGGATTGAAAGTTGTATGTATAGAGACCTCCTAAGACCCGGATCTCAATACAGATTATGCTTTTTATAGAACAAAATATTAATTGTTTTTACAACAAAACATAAAACTTTCCAAGTTCAGAAATAACTGATAATATTGCTGCTGAGATATACTGTGTTTACTTATTGCTTTCAATATATTTCATTACATCAGCAACTGTCTTCAGTTTATCAATATCTGATTCAGGGATAGTAATATCGAATTCGTTTTCAATACTCATGATAAGTTGAATTGCATCTAAAGAATCTGCACCCAGGTCATCCTGAAGATTAGCTTCAAGCGTAACTTGTTCTTTTTCAACGCTTAGCTCGTCTGCAATCAATGTGAAAAGTTGGTCTTTCATTTTTCCTCCGTGTGTGTGTTTAAGGTTTTTGATGTTTTAGCTGAAAAACATAAAAAATCTCAGGGATATTCTAACACACTTTTAGATATATTGTCAACCTTTTTTTACATTTGTAATGGGGTGCGATAAATTGACGTTGCTACCCCTAACATAAATTCACGTCTCACACCTGCGCTGCGCCCTGATTATTCGAGGTGGCGAAACAGGGTTTTACGGTTTTATACATGAAACGCGATAAATCGTGTCTATACCCCGAATTTCTAAACTTACTCTTTACGTTCAACTTCCATTAACACAATAGCGATGGCCTGATCTTTGGAATGGCTTAAGCTGACAGATCTGTGTTTGATATCAAGTATGTCTTTTATCTTCTTTGAAAAATATAAATTCGGTTTACCGTTCTCATCATTTACAATCCAAGAATCTTTCCATTCCAGATCATCGATATATGAAAGTAATATTTTTCTTACCGCTTCTTTGGCTGCAAAACGAACGGCAAAATGCTGGGCGGCATTTTTGGCTTTTGAAGAATATTCAATTTCAATGGGATGAAAATATTTATTTACGAATGAGAGATTCTCGATCGATTTTGCGACGCGTGAGATCTCGATAATGTCTATGCCTGTTTGTATCATGGTTTAAAGTTTAAGGTTTAAGGTTTAATAATTGAGAGTTTGGGGGTTTGATAGTTGTGCTCGACGTAGTTTAAATAAAAGTTGTGCAATATTATTTATTTCGTTTCCGGGGTCAACATATTGTTCTTCTGTTAAAAATCTTCGTTTATTTGCCAGTATTATTAGATTTAAGCATTCCATTAGGCTTCCAAAAGATATTTGAGTAAAATTTGCTTTATCTTTTGCGGTAATTCTACCGGATCTTTCTGCAATGTTATTGCTACTTGACAATGCCGCACATTTCAATTGGCTCGTTAAGCAAAATCTTTCATCCTTCGGAAAATTTGAAACTAGATTATAGATCTTGTCAACAAGGGAATTTGAACGTTCCCAAACATCCAATTTTTCAAATGAATACATCTTCTCTCGTCCTTCTCAATATACATTATATATCTATGCTAATAACTCCCATTCTTTTAAGCAGTTAAACGGTTAAATGGCCTTAAACTATAAACATTAAACGATCTTTTCAACCGCCTCATTCAAACTTGTGATATCGAACACATTTATCACTTTTACTTCCCGATCCACTCTCTTCATCATGCCGCTTAGGACTTTTCCCGGTCCTATTTCGACAAAAGTATTTACACCCTTATTGATCAGTTTGCGCATGGATGCTTCCCATTTGACCGATGACTGCATTTGGCGAATCAGCGAAGTTTTTGCATCCTCTCCGGATGTCAAAATTTCAACATCGGCATTATTGATCAGGGGAATATTCAGATCGTTGAACGTAATACCATTCAGCCATGTTTCAAGGTCATCTGCGGCCTTTTGCATCAAGGGTGAATGGAAAGGCGCACTAACGGCTAAAGGTATGCCTATCGCCCGTTTTTCTTTTGCCAACATCATGACCTCTTTGACTGCTTCCGTATGTCCTGAAATAACATATTGTCCGGGACAATTAATATTTGCATTGACCACAATGTGTCCTTCGCGGTTCACAGTATCACATAGTTCTTGAACTACTTTTTCTGTTGTTTTAATGATCGCGGCCATAGCTCCCATTCCAACAGGAACTGCAGATTGCATAAATTGACCTCGTTTATTTACAGAGAGAACAGCGTCTTCAAAAGAAATAGCTCTGGCGCAAACTAACGCTGAGTATTCACCAAGACTATGACCTGCAACATAAGCAGGTTTTATATTAATTTTTTCCTGTAAGATCTTTAACAGAGCAATACTGGTTGTTAAAATTGCCGGCTGTGTATTTTCGGTTAATTTTAATTGATCTTCAGGTCCCTCAAAACTAAGTGACGATATGCTGAAATCCAGCACTTCATCTGCTTTATCATAAATGGCTTTTGCTGTTGGATATTCTTGATAGATGTCTTTTCCCATACCCACAAATTGTGAGCCTTGTCCCGGAAAAATAAATGCTGTTTTCTGTTTATTGACCATACATTATTTCCTTCTGTACTATTTTGTGAACGTGATGTCTTCCAACAAGAACAGGGTCCCTTTCCTGTGCCCTATCTTGATGTATCAAATGTAAATTAATACACGTGTTTACAATATCCAATTGTTTTTCAAAACCTACAGCAAGGGTTTGTTATTCATAAGAGCGTTTCATAATACTGCTTGATATTATAGCCACGAGCTTTTACATTGTTTTAAGAAAAATAAGCAATATATGAAGCAAATCATGAAAAATCACTCGTTGTATTAGCCGTTTTTCTTGTTTCATCGTATCTGATGGCCGGTGAATTCAAGTGGCGCACCATGGCCGAATTAGCAGAAGAAATCGAGTTTATAAAAAAGTCTATTTACATTTATTTTTGCTTTAACAACGATTATTTTAGTCAATTGTATAATGAAAAGGTCATGACAGACGAAAGAGTGATCAAAATACTTAGTCAAAATTATTACAGCGTCCGGTTTTATGCACGAGAGAATACAAATGCATACACCATATAGGGTAAAACCTATGAGGACAAAGATGTAATAAATAGTTTTAGCCGGGGACTATTAAATGCGTATGTTGTTATGCCCATGCACGTTTTTCTGGATCAAAGATCTAAGATCAATTCTCATGAAGATTCTTTTAATATAATTGGGCATAAAGAAGGATACATCATGCTGGATGAGTATTACACTTTTTTACAAGAGCTCATCGGTACACAACAAGTTATGATGGGAAATAATATCATCGAGATGGAAAATAATACTAAGCAAGATCATTGATGCTGTTAAAATAATTATTACAGGCATATTTACAAGCGATAATAAAAAACCCTGCCATTAAGACAGGGTAATTGATTTTTTAGATATTATTATATTTCTAAAACAACTATTATTTACTTAATGCTTGTATTTTTGAAAGAGCAAGCTCTGCCGCTTTAATAAACACAGGCATAGTTGGAGCACTGGTAAGTAATGGATGAGTACCTATTTGAAATGAAATAACTTCATATACGGTAAGTTCTTCCTGAATGGCAAGCCCAATAGTATTAATGATTTCACCGGAGGATTTTCCTCCCCATACTTCACCTCCCAAAATCGTACCATCAGAAGGAGAAACATATAATTTTGTTGTTAAGGGAGATGCATCCTTTATGGTTCCCGGATGTCGGTCAACAGCACTAAATTGAGCTGTAATAAATTCGATATTGGCAACTAATGCGCTTTTTTCATTTACTCCCGCGGCAGCCATTGCCAGTCCATTAATTTCAGTTGAGAAAATGCCAATTGTTCCGATAAGACTGTTCTTGATCCTTATTCCAAACAAATTGTAACCCAAAACACGTGCTTCTGCAGTTGCGGTAGATGCTAACATAATATTATCACATCTTCCTGTTAAAAAACCTAATGTTTGTGAACAATCTCCAACCGCATAAATATCTTTTTCTGCCGTATGTCCATAATTATCAACAATAATAGCTCCTATCCTGTTCATCGTCAAGCCTGCTTTTTTGGCAAGTTCCGTATTGGGCTTATATCCAATGGCAAAAATGACGGCATCTGCTTTAATTTTATTTTTATTGTTTAATTGAACGCCTGTAACAATTCCATTTTCTCCCAATATCTCTTCAACTGATGTTGATGTATAAACATTAACATTAGATTTTTTTAGTTCTTCGGTTGCTATTACACTTAAATCATGAGAAAAAGCTTTTGAAAAACAAAGATCTTCACTCTCAACAAGGCTTACTTTTTTGTCGGGATGCATAGATAATTGTTCTGCCATCTCTGCACCAATAAATCCACCTCCTACAACAACAATATTTTTTTTGCCTTGTAATTCATTAAATAAATTATCGATATAATTATAACTTTTCCTGATATAAAATGTATTTTTCAAGTCAAACCCGGGAATAAAACTTGCAATTACAGCTTTTGAACCTGTTGCAAATATAAGTTTATCAAAAGAGAAATTATCACCCGATTGAACTTTAAGGGTTTTATCTTTAATATTAACTTCAACAACAGGATCTGTGATCACATCACCGCCCAAATCGATAAAAGGTTTTGGACCCATTACATTTTTACTTACAGAATTTAGATTGTGAAAAATATAAGGAATACCACATGGCACCAACCCTTTTTCTTCTTCACGAATCATTAGAATCGATTTGCCGTAATATTGTTTTTTTGCTGTTACTCCTGTAATTATTCCTGCAGGACCGGCTCCAATAATTATCACATCATATTTTTTCATTTTATTTCTTTGCTCCTTTAAATGTTATACAAGTCATATGCATTAACGGTAACATATACCCATCTTAACTGATCGATGAAAGTATCATTAGCCTTATATTTGTTATACAAACAACTCATAAGCTCATACATTTCGATCCCTTAATTAAATATAATAAGACGTATTTTGATTATCAAGAGATATCTGTTGTTTTATTATGTTTGTCTTGTATATAGTATATAAAATATTATATATGTGATAATTAATCTGGCTTAACGACTTCAGCTAAGGAAGTATAAAATATTTTGTGTAATTGATGATAAAAAAAAGATTGGCAGGAATTTTTGGAGTGACTCTTTTCTTCGCTGAGACTTCACAGGATGAGCCGGCCGGCGGATACGTGGGTATCCTCTACGGGAATTTCCAGTCTCTTATTCACTGCTGATAAATGAAGTTTGTATTCTATTATTTTTTATTTAATCGTGCTGTCAATTCCTTTAGAGATACGGCTTTATAGGGAATAGCTTTTTTACTGCCAATAGAAATCGCATGCGTTGGGCAATAGGCAACACAGCGGAGACATAGCGTACAGTTGGAATTATTGACCGGCATGCTATCTGCATTATTCATTGTTAAACTTTTTTCCGGACACAGATTAATGCAAATTCCACAACGCGTACATTTGTTTTTATCAATTATAAAGGGAAGTGTTTTTTTTAAAATATTTATCAAAGATCGATGGCGATACATTAAGCTCATGAATGAAGAATAAATCGGAATATCCCACCAGTTTC
>CAYPTO010000029.1:0-9532 GCA_964413625.1 uncultured bacterium | reverse complement strand
GGTTTGCACCGGACTGTTAATCCGGTGATAAATATTCCTTATTGTCTGGCAAGCTCTAAACCTCTGTAAAACATCACGTTACACTAGTAAAAAATTCACCGGTCAGTTTTTGCTCACCTACCTCCATAACTCACTGATTATCAGCACTGAACAGAGTACTGAAAATCCCTGAGTGTTTATTCTCACATTTCAAATAGAATAATAATAAGATGTTATACATGAATCTGAGGTGTAAAATATAAAACACGAGACGTAAAAAATAAACAGTGGTCGATCGGTGTTTGGTCAATTGTTTTTATGAGAGCACTTAATAATCAAAAATATTAATAACATCTTTCCCAGATCCCCGAATAACGTTTTCTTTTTTACCATAAATGAAGTTATATTTTAAGATTTAGTACTAGTGGAAACAAATAATGAACGCGGTGCATCAAAACAATATGAAAATCCTAAGGTATATTCTGGCTTCTATGCTCATGCTGGGAGTTGCTTTTGCGGAGTCCGAACCTATTGAACTTCTGCATGCTGCTACCATGCAAAAAGTGACTGAAGATATTACTGAAGGAATAGATGGCTCCGAAGGTACATATCTTATGTTTGATAAGGAAGTTCACCTGAAGCAAGGAGATATCCATCTCTTTGCCGATCGGGTATATCAATATACTGATCTTGATCTTCTGCGCTTATTTGGAAATGTTCGCATTTATGATGATAGCGTAACCGTTGAATTTCAAGAAGGCGAGTATAATACCGATACTAAAGACCTGGATGTCTCTACACCGTTAAATATAAATTATGACAGTCGTGAATTTTCCGCCCTCTCCTTATTTGGTAATCTTGATGATGACATATATTTTGCGAAGGGGAATGTAGAGATCAAAGATAGTATCTCTTATGCCTATGCGGATTCTCTATTGTTCGATCAACAAAATGATCGTGCCTGGCTTTATGGTGAAGCCATGATGAGTGATACGGTCAATCATATTACCATGCGCGGGGCAGAGTTGGAATATCGTTTAGATACAGATGAGTTTTTCGGACATAAAGACGCATCGGTCTACGAAACATTAGACGATGGAAAGAAGCGTTTTGAAGTCTTTGCCGGGGAAATGATCGGTAATATGGAGGGAGGATGGCTGATCGCCACCGATAGTGTCTATGTCCTTCAGGATTCATCTTCCGCCTGGTGTGATTCATTGTTCTATGACGATTCACTTCAAACGGTGGCATTTTACGGGAATGCCCACTTGAAATATCAGCAGATAGATATGTACGGGCCCGAAATGCATTTGGATTTTTATCACGGGCATCTTGGCAAACTAACAGCTTCTCATGAACCGAGAGTCACTCTGAGTGAAGAAGGCTTTATTGGCGATTCAACCGACATATTGATTGAAAAAGTAAGTAATATGACGGGCAAACATCTGCATCTGAAATTTAACCGTGATGATGAACCGGAATGGTTAGATATGATCGGAATGGTGACATCGGATTATCATGTTTTTAAAGATTCAGTTTATAAGGGCATGAACCACATGACGTCGGATACGGTTCATATTGTTTTTGATAAAGGTGATGTTTCAGACTTGTTCGCGATCTTTGGAGTAGAGGGCCATTTTGAGCCCGACACATCCTATACAGAAATGGATACCTCTGTATTTTATTATGGGAATGAGGCCCATTATAGTATAACGAATGATAACATGTTCATATATCCGGCATCAAAAATGAATTATGGGAATATCAAATTAACGGCCGATACCATGAAGATCGACTGGAAAACAAATATTCTCTACGCCATGCCGGGTGAAGGGAATGATCTCCCCGAATTTATACAAAATGATGATGCTCCCGTTTACGGACATCTTTTTGAATACAATCTTGACACTCAGCGAGGGAAGATCACACGAGGGAAGACAACGATAAAAGAAGGCTATTATCAAGGTAAAACTTTATTGAAAACAGAAGATAAGCCCCTATACATTAAAAATGGCATTTTTTCTACCTGTGATCTGGAGCATCCGCATTTTTGCGTTGAAGCAAAAAAAATGAAAGTGATTCCGGGGGACAAAGTGTTTGCACAGGATCTGACGTTAAAGGTTATGGATATACCGCTTTTATACATTCCCAGTTTGTTCGTTTCTATTGAGGAAGGGAACCGGCGTAGCGGATGGATCATTCCCGGCTTTGGAAATTACAGCAGTACGGGAAGAGGCTGGGCTTTGGAAGGAAGCGGCTATTACTGGGCTCCCAATGATTATTACGATGCAAGAATATTGGTCGATTTTTATGACAATCTTGGCGTTAAAGCGGAACTTCGTCAACGCTATGCATGGCGGGATCATATATCCGGCGGACATGTTACCCTGAAATATTGGAATAATTTTTTATCGACTAGGCCCAAACAAGGGTATGAAATATCAATAAATCATCCACAGAAAATAGGACAAAAATCAAGATTGAATATCAACGGGAGCTATACCAATGATGCAGGCCGTTATTCCGAGGAATTGGATAAGGATGAGCGCTTGGAACAGCAAATGGTTTCTAAAGCAACTTTTACGACAAGGCTTGGTCTTTTTAATACGAGTATCAATGCATCTCATAGTGAGGATCTGCTAACCGGAACGACAACAACATATTTCCCCCAATTTTCCATGTCAAAATCCCGGGCAAGCATCTTTAAAAGAAAAAGCAATACGATACCCGAGAAATGGTATCATAAATTTACCTATAATATCTCTTCTGTTCTGATAAATAAATTGAATCATACATGGAGTAGATCGGATTCTCTGTTTTATGATACTCAAAAAAATATATTTCAGACGAATGCCGGGGTCCAGTACAGCAACAAGCTTTTTGGGTTTTTAAATATATCCCCCTATTTAAATTATTACGAAGACTGGACAACTCTATATAAGGCACCGGTCATGCAAAACGATTCGGCCTTGGTGGACTCAAACGGAAATATTGTTTTACAAGATGTTACCGGATTTAAACGTCGGGGTCGATTCAATTTGGGAACCAGTGCCAGTACCACTTTTTACGGTGTGTTTAATCTGAATATCGGTCGATTAAAAGCTATCAGACATACTCTAAATATGAGTTTGAACTATGTCTATCGTCCCGATCAATCTGATAATCCCGATTATGTTTTTCATGGCGTCGGTACTGATAGCAATCTGGTTGAATATGATTATTTTTCAAGTACTTTACTGGGATTAACGCCATCATCCGAAAGCCAAACCTTTAATATGAGTTTTAGTCATAAGTTTGACTCGAAAACCATCAATAAAGAGGGAAAAGAAAAGAAGACGTCATTTCTAAGTTTAACTCACAATTACAACTTTTTGGCTGATTCTCTTCGAAGCAGTACGATCAAAGCCCGCTCATCAATAAAGAATCTGCCGGGAGGCATGACATTGAATATCGATGCGACCTTCGATCCTTACGATTATCATGTAAATGAAGATGAAGTAAGTATTACGCGTATAGGACAATTAACTATACCCCGAATGACCTACCTTCGTCTTGGAACGGGAATTCAATTCAAAGAAAAGGCTAAAAAACAAGAAAATAGATCACAAGCTTCGGCTGATACGAATAATGTAGAGATCAAAACGGAAAATCATATTGGACCGGCAAAGAATTCAGATGCAGGTTTCTCAAGATGGAGTGTCAATTCAAGTCTTTCCTTTGTCTCAAGGGCGAGCAATCCCTTGAATATTCAAAACAGTTTATTAGTAAATACAACCGTAAAGGCGAATTTGACACCTAAATGGTCCGGAAGTTATAGAATTAATTTCGATATCTTGGAACAAAAGATAACTGACCAACGAATCAGTTTAATACGGGACCTGCATTGCTGGACCCTCGCGATCGATTGGAATCCGGGTACCAGCTTCTTTATTCGTTTGAATGCCAAATCCAGTTTGTTAAAAGATTTTAAATTATTACAAAAGAAAAGCTATTATTAAATGTACCAGGATTATATAAAAATTCAATTTTCAAAAGACAGCAACATCGCGCAGATTTTAGATAGTTTGATGGAATCCGACGATATTCTAAGTATTGAAGAAAGCAATTCCGCCTTTACTATCCTTGATCTTTGGGAAAACAGGGAAAAATTAATTAAAAAACTTCATGAGGTTTTTCCTTGTGAAGAATGGAAAACAAGTAAGCTTGAAGGGTGTGATTGGAATCAGGAATGGATAAAAGGCTTTCAGCCTATTCGTATAAATCAAAATTTATGGGTAACTCCACCCTGGCAATTGAATAAAATTCCCGAGAACCATAAAAAGATCATCATTAGTCCCGGAAATGCATTCGGAACAGGAACACACGAATCAACATATCTTGCTTTGAAATTGATGAAAGGGCTTCTCATCCCGGGTGATGAGGTACTTGATCTGGGGTGCGGATCGGGAATCCTTTCCATTGCGGCCATGAAGTTGGGTGCGAAACGTGTTCATGCCATAGATAATGATCCGGAGATCAGTGATAACTTAAAAGATAATTTTAAACAGAATGAATTGGAAGAGATTACATGGGAGATCCGGGATATATTGGACATGAACTCTTTTCCTTGTGACCTTGCGTTGATTAATATTCAAAAACATATTATTTTACCCCTTTTAGAGCGTTTTAGCGTTGCAAATGAGATACCGAATCGTGTAATTTTAGCCGGTTTGCTAAATGTGCATCGAAAAGATATCCGGAACGCATTGCAGGAACGTGGGTATAAGATACTCAACATACGACGAAAGAAAGAATGGATCGCAGTTTCAGCGGTCTTACGGAGAAAGAATGAAACATAAATTGATCCCGGTCGCTATCGCTATAATCCTCCTTCTATTATGGAGTTGCGGACCGACCTATCCCGAAGGGAATACTGAAATTTCCTATCCTGTACCGGAATTTTCCGATGCTGTATTAAGTTATAATACGATACGTCAAGAATTGCATTGCGAAATAAGGGTAATGTACGATAATCCTATTCCGGAGTTAAATGCAGAGTTAATCCTTACAGGATTCGATATCTCAACATTGGAATTAATCTTGAATGATTCTGCTTTGTACGGTGATGCACTAATAGGAGATAATATATTTTCGCGTAATATTTCATTAAGCAGGATAGATTCAATCAATGGAAGTATTAGCATTCAATATGATATTCTTGATTCTGGTATAGTTATTAGATCTTATGTTGATACTCTGGATATAATTGCTAATTTACCTCCTGTCATTACTGAGATCACCATGCCCGATACAATTGTTCGGCCTGTAACAGGCACAAAAGATCTGTTGATCTATCTTGAAGTTGATGATCCGAATGGTGTCTATGATGTTGTTAATGCCTATTTCCAGGTTCAAAGTAATAGTACGGGGCAGTGGAGCGCGGATTTTCCATTGAACGATACCGGCGAAATGGGAGATATTACGGCAGGAGATGGTATTTTTTCAACAGGACTGCAAATATCCTCCAAAAATTCAGCGGCTACGAATTACTTTCGTTTCAGAGTTAAAGATACGGCATCGAATTTCTCAGACTGGAACCTTGATTCCGTGGTAGTGAGGTAAGGCATGAAGAAAATAAATATAATTACATTGATCACTTTTTTTACGATGGCTTTTGCCTCTCCTCTGGTAAATACATATGAAATTTCCGATTCGCTTGTTTATGAAGGACTTGGCAGCAATGCGATAACGGATATTATTCAAATGAATGATTCCACCTTTTTATTCGCCAGCGGCAACGGATTATCGATCAGCTATGATAGGGGCGAAAACATATATACTTATTATCCTAACGGTAAAACGGTCTCATACGGGGCAGTAACCGGTTTGGCTACCTTGGGCGAGCATATTTGGGTTGCAACCGCTTATGATACATCTGTGATCGAAGGGAGTTACTATACCGATTATCCCAAAGGGAACGGTATTTCCTATTCACCGGATGGCGGACGGACATGGCAGAGATTTCCCCAATCCACGGATGACCAATACGATACTTTAGAGGCTGTTTTTAGTGACAGCATTCCGGCTCTTCCGATCACTTCAAAGATAAATAATTTAACCTATGATCTCGCGGTTCAGCTTACCGAAGCCGGAGATACCGTCCTCTGGGCGGCTAATTTTGCCGGAGGGACCAGAAAAAGTTTTGACAAAGGCGAAACCTGGCAAAGGGTTGTTCTTCCACCCGATCGTTATGATGCTTTAAACTCAGAAACAGAGCTGGATTTTGACCTAAGTCCTACAAGCGGAGCTTTAGGTTTTGAAAGTAATTTAAATCACCGTGCATTTTCCTTAAGTATAAAAGGGGATACGGTAGCCGTCGGAACGGCAAACGGGATCAATATTTCCTATGACGGGGGTGAAACCTGGATAAAATATACGGCTCAGAACTCAGGTATAAGCGGGAATTTTATTGTTGATCTGAGTCAGACTAATAATGGTATTTTCTATGGTGTCGCTTTAGGAACCCAATCATCGGAGAATAAAGGATTGATTGTTTCAAACCGGAATGCCAATGGGATGCTTTTTTGGGAAACCCAGTTGGAAGGGACTCGTTTGTATAATGTATATTCTGCCAATGAAGGTCATGCTTATGTATCCGGCGAAACGGGATTTTGGTATTCGGCGGACGGTTGGAATTGGGCCGAAATGGGCAATATTCATGATGCGAACGGTCAATTGCTGTTAACTCAAAAAATATACTGCGTTCTCGAAGATGATCGGGATGATCTATGGATCGGCACCGCTGACGGTGTTGCCCGTTCATCGGATATGGGTGTAAACTGGGAAATTTTGCGTCGTGTCAATAATGATTTTCAGGAAGACTTGGCTTTAAGTGCATATCCGAATCCGTTTTCTCCAACTAGAATGAATCAATTGGATGGGGAAGGTTATGTGCGTATCCATTGCGAGTTACCTGCACCTGGGTGGGTGAATATTGAAATATATGATTATTCAATGACGCGCGTTAAATATCTTGTTGAAAATGTCAGTGTTGACAGAGATAATGCTGAATTCATTTGGAATGGCAGAAATGGGTTAAATAATTTAGTTGCAAACGGTGTTTACTTTATCCGATTGGGATATGACTGGGGTGATGGAGACGGCAAGCAGGTTGCATGGACAAAAGTAATAGTACTGGATTAATGGTGGAATATGAATAAATCAATTAAAATACTCTTGGCGCTATGTTTGTTAACAGCCTTATTTGCAGAAGATGAAGCCGGTGGCGCGGCCGGTGCATATTTGCGTATGTCACCCGATGCACGAACGGCAGCACTCGGAAATGCAACAACAGCTTTGTATAATGATG
This sequence comes from uncultured bacterium, assembly GCA_964413625.1. Classification (GTDB taxonomy): domain Bacteria; phylum Fidelibacterota; class Fidelibacteria; order Fidelibacterales; family Fidelibacteraceae; genus M50B103. The sequence goes on along the minus strand of CAYPTO010000029.1, from coordinate 2,205 downwards.
TCAATATTTCTCTGAGTAATCCCGCTTCGATCCCAAGCTTGGAAAAAAAACAATTTTCTTCTTCTTTTCAATTTCTCTCATTGGATCGCTCTTATCAGACACTTTCTTTTGGCGTAGAGTTGCCGCCCAATGCGGGTATGTCCATTTCCTGGATCCATGCAGGTGTGGATAATATTGAAGGTCGAAATTACTCAAATGATTATACGTATGAGTATAGTTGGTCACAAGATGCCTTTATAATAGGTTTCGGGTTGCAGATAATTGACTGGTTATCCGTCGGTGTATCGGGAAAAGTTCTTTCCGATCAACTGATAAATTCAAGTTCAAGCGGTTTTAGTGCGGATGTTGGTGTCAGTGTAAAACCGATCAAAAACCTGGTATTGGGAATAGTGGTTAAAGATATATCCGGGAAAACAACATGGGATACGTCTTTGGAGCCTTATGTCGATTATCAGACAAGAAAGGTTGATTATTATCCGACAACACTCCATTTTGGCATAAGTTATAAACTAATGGATCGCGTCCTGTTTACCGGAGCTTATAAATACTCTGAAATCATTGAGCCAAGTTGGCATATCGGTGTGGAAGCACAGATATGGGACGGTATATATTTGCGTGGAGGTGCCGATAACGGTACACCCACCTTTGGTTTGGGGACAAGTTTTAAATTATGGAAAAACATATCCTCAAGAATGGATTATGCATTTTTACCCGGGACTCTGCAAGAAGGCAGTAGTCATTTATTTACCTGGTTGTTTAATTTCTAGGAGATGAACATGAAAAAAATTCTTATCATATTTTTTACCCTGAGCTTAGCTTTTGCAGGTGAAGGATTGCCTGTTTTAACCCTTCCTTCTATTGCACAAAACGGATATATGCCATCAAGTCCGGTAAAAGCCGAGAATGGTATCACGTTTTCTTATGCCAATTGGTATTTGGCTACCGATTATTCTGCAATATCAGTAAAATTTAATGGATATGATATAGGGTTTAAAGGATTAATGTCAAGTGATATTGAGATTCGCGGTGAAGTTCCGACGGATATGCCCGTTGGAACTACCTCCTATTATAATACGGCACTATATATCGGTAAGAACTGGGAATTGAATGATAAATGGAGCGTAAATGCACGAGCAAATCTCTTAAATGAGCGTTTGTATGTTGCAACATCCTGGGGCGGATCTTTGGATGCCGAGGTCGCCAGAACGATCAATGTCATGGGACGTGTTATGGTTGGTGTAGAGAATCTTGGCTGGATGTCTCCTCTTGCTACAGTTGGAACAAAAGTTCCCACCCGTTATTATCTCGGTGGCGATCTGATCTTTAATTTCTTTATCGTATCGATTAAAGGTGGTATTAATCCGGATGTTGATCCTTTCCTGAGTTGGGGTATCCGTTATTTCCACCCGCTCTTTGAGATCAGTTACAGTCACGATAGTTTGCAACGTGTTCACCACATCGGTGCGGATATAAAATGGAAAAATTTTAGAATTGGCTACGGTCAGTATTTCCATCAAGACGGCTTAGGCAGCCCCATGATGTTTTCGATTAGTATATTCCCCTCCATTTGAGAGAGTTAAATGAAACTGTTTAAATATATGTTAGTCCCTTTGATCATTGGAGTTTTATTGACTTCATGTGAAGGATTGATGCGAGGATCGGAACCACCCCAACGTCCATCGGTTGATCATTTTATTCCCCCGACAGATCCGGGCTTAGTATTTTCAAATCTCGAAAATGCCTTTACTTATCGTGAATATGATATTTATACACGCTGCTTGTCAGATTCCCTTACATCCGGAAGGACCTTTCATTTTTCACCGGCACCTGTTAAAGCAGTCGTGTTTCCTCCGGATTGGAATATGCAAAGTGAAGAACTGTATTTTCAGGAGTTGTTGGCTGCGTGCCCAAGCGATTCTTTGTTGATACTGACAATTACAAATGATGATGTTCCCGATAGTGACGAGGGTGACACGATATCATATCAGATCAATTACAATATTATTGCTAACCATACCCGACAGGGAATTGATAAAGAATTTAACGGGCGAAGTTATATTAAATTAATAAGGAATAATCAAAATTATTGGGTGATCTATTATTGGCAGGACATATCGGTGTCAACAGATGCGACATGGTCGGATTTGAAGGCATATTTTTAATGAACCATTCTTAACCGGGAGAAGAAATGAAGAAAATTGTATT
>CAYPTO010000028.1:0-9746 GCA_964413625.1 uncultured bacterium | reverse complement strand
AAGAGCGGTATCAATCAATATAAAAAGCACAAAAAACGTATCTTAGCCGTGATACTTGATGTTATTATGCCGGAAATGGATGGCGTGCAAATATACAAGGCTCTTAAGAAGATAAATCCGAATATTCCCGTTTTGGTCTCCACGGGCTACGCAAGCAATAAACAAACCGTTGAACTTAAAGAACTTGGCGTTGAAGGATTCCTTAAAAAACCTTATCGGCAAAGTGAATTGGTTAAAGCCATCAATAAGGCTATAAATCATTCCTGATCATCTTTTCGGAGTTATATGAAAAATAATCATCCTGAAAAACTAGCCTTTAATGAGGGCCGTTTATCATTGATCGCTAATTTGATTCTTTTTGGATTAAAACTGTGGGCGGGGCTGATCTCAGCTTCTTCTGCAATGATAGCGGACGCATGGCACACCCTGTCAGATTCTCTATCTTCACTTATTATTTTGATAGCTGCTCGTATTTCAGGGAAAAAAGCCGACAAAGAGCATCCTTTCGGACATGGGCGCGCAGAACTGATCGCCGCCTTAATTGTCGGTATGTTGCTTGTACTGATCGCTGTTGATTTTTTTATTGAGGGCATACATAGACTTAGTGATCACACCTCTGCTCAATACGGCTTAATCGCCATTATTGTAACATCCGTCTCTATCATCGTTAAGGAACTTATGGCACAATATGCATTCTCTGCATATCGAAGAACATCCTTTCTCTCATTAAAAGCCGACGGCTGGCACCATCGTTCTGATGCCATTTCTTCTATGATCATTCTTGTAGGTATAGCCATCGGTAGATTTGCATGGTGGGTTGACGGAGCTCTGACCTTGATTGTCGCTATCATGATTGGCCGGACTGCCTTGCAGATCATAATAGAAGGTATTAAACCCCTTTTGGGTGAATCCCCCGATGATGAATTATTGACCTATCTTTCTGTCCGCTGTGATGAGCTTATGAAGATGAAAACAAATGTTCATCATGTACATTTGCATCGCTATGGACAGCATCTTGAATTAACTTTTCATCTCGAACTTCCGCCTGAGATGTCTTTGAAAGAAGCGCATGAAAACGTCTCCATGGTCGAAAGAAAGATCAAAGAAGAAAAAGATATAGAAGCAACGATACACGTGGAGCCTTTTTCAATTGATAATTGACGAAGGACAAAAAGCATTTCAATTAACAATTAATAATTGACAATAAAATCTCTTGAATTATTTTTAGCGATCTTGTCAAAAAACAGCCTTGAACATCTCAAAATACTGCCATAAATTATTATTCTATCAAAACAAAGAGCTCATCATAAAAACTAATTTTGACATGATTGAATTGTTCGTTTCCGATCTAAATAAAATGGTCACTTTTTATCGTGATATGGTCGGATTTAAGATCGCGTCTGATTTTTGGGAATGATTAATACCAGTAAGTACAAGATATTATACCGAAATCAATTCGTGACTCAAATATGTTTTGGGATTTGTTGTATATAATTTTTCTTAATTCTTAATTGTCAACTGTTAACTCTTTATTGAATTATCAATTGTACTTTGTCAATTGTTCAGTTATTCCCAGCTTCTTTTTGTATGAAAACCTTCATACGTCTTTTCATCAGCAACGGGGATATTCAATCCGGGAAATTTATTATTTAAATATTCTGAGAACATGTAATCAAGATGTGCATTGCTTTGGGGCGCAAAGCCCATGACCTGTTGCCATGTATCGGCATCTTCCATACAAAAATAAATGAAAAGGTTTTCACCGCCATATTTATGCAGGAGATTAAAAAGATGTTTGTAAGCAGCGATCCTTAGTGGTTTAAAATACCGCTGTTTGTTGTCATTACCGCGGATCATTTCACCATCCAGCAAATTGCTTTTGGGAAATTTTTCTCTTACCTTTTCTCCCATCTCAGGCGGGAAACGTAATGATCCGATGGAAATCCATGCAATACGTGTAGGATCAGCATGTTTAAACAATTCCTTAACCAATGCTTTATAATCTTTTTCCCAATCGCCATCAATAAGCATGGGGTCAAAATGAAACCCGGTCATATAACCTGCATTCTGAACCTTTTCAAGAGCTTTCATTCGAGCGTCAAGACTTGTAGCGCGGTATTCATGTTCACTGATCCGGTTTATCGGATTAAGCGACCATGAGATCACGGTACGGCCTTCATGTTTTACGTCCAGTAAATGATCGACCTTGTCCGATTTAGTCTTTAACTCTAAGATCATATTAGATTGCCTTGCAGCAAAGCGACTCAGTTCAGGTCCGGCCAATGCCACATCATCTATAGCCAGACTATCAGCGAGCTCCCCTGTTCCAACGCGGAAGAATCTATTTGGTTCTTCCATAATGCGTTTACGAATCATGCCAAGCAGGTCCTCAAAATTTGAAAAAACGGTCAGTAAGGGATTATTTAGATAATATTGTAAGATGCAATAAGTACAATCGAAAGGACAATTGGTCATCTGATGTAATGTCCAATAATTGCAGCAAATATACGGCTCGCTTGTGCCGGGGCATACTTTAAAATGCTGCCCCCTGGCAGGAGTAATAAATATATTGTGTTTCCCACTATGGGTTTCTTTTTTATAAAGGGCTTGCCGCGCATCTTCGGTATCCGGGACTATGATGATCTCAGCATCGGGATACGCATGGCAAAACCGCTGTGCCATGACTGTATTCTCGGTACCGGATGTTAGGTAAATGATCATACTTTAACTAAGCCATACATTGGTTTGCCCAATGATCTTACGAATTTTTTGAACCATCTCACGAGCCCCGTTGATTCCATGACCGACCTTGATGATTTTTTCCTGTTCACCCGGCTTGGTATATGCCACATGAATATACAATGTTTTATTTCCTGGATAACTTTGAACAATGGTTTTTAACCTTTTAATATTGGATTCGAAATTTTCATCATTTATCAGGCGCAAATTAACAGCGCGGATCTTTTTTTCTCTCAGATCTGCCAAAGGCATGGCATAGTTTAAAAAGATTGTTGGTAATTGATCGCGTTCCTTATCTACTTTTAGGGTCCCTTCAAGATAGATTTTGGAATCTTCCGCCAGAAGGTCTTTAAACTTATTATAGGCCTTAAATGCCAAAACCGTAAATTCATTCGTTAATGATTCAAACTGAAATCTAGCATATTGATTGTTTTTTTTATCATAATTGATCGAGAAACTGGTGATCAGTCCGCCTACTCTTAAAGTTTCGGGCAATGAACCTCCTTCTTCATTTAAGAGGTATTCATTGGAAACAGCTTCAAGCTCATCTCGAAACGGTTCAAGAGGATGGCCGGTAAGATAAAACCCGATATACTCTTTTTCTTTTTCCAGCTTCATCTGTTTATTCCACTCGGAAATATCTTCAAGTTCCGGTTCGTTCATAACGATCTGTCCGGTACTGGCACCGAAAAGGCTAACTTGAGCAGCTTGCTTTTCATCCTGAAAACGCTGTCCGTATGTCAGGGCAATGTCAATAGCTTTAAATTTTTGACTTCGGGTTCCCACAAGTGTATCCATTGCTCCAGCATAGATCAATGCTTCCAATGTTTTTCTATTGATTATTCGGAGATCTACGCGACTTGTGAAATCAAAAATACTGGTGAAGGGTTCGCCAGCTTCACGTGCCCGCACGATCTCAACAGCAGCTTTTTCACCAATGCTTTTCAATGCTGAAAACCCGTAGGTGATCTTTCCATCGAGTACCGAAAAATAGGGTGTCCCGGTATTTACATCAGGAGCCATAACCTCAATATCAAGTTTTTTGGCTTCTGTGACCAATTCTACAACCCGCTTGATCTCACCTCGTTCAGAGGTTAAGTTAGCTGCCATAAATTCTGCGGGATAATGAGCTTTTAAATAACCCGTTTGATATGCTATATAAGCATAAGCAACCGAATGGCTTTTGTTAAAGCCGTACTCGGCAAAACGGATCAGTAGATCGTAAATTTCATTGGCGATCTTTTCTGTGATGTTATTATTTTTTGCGCCTTCAATAAATTCTGCACGCATTTTTTCCATCACTTCGACTTTTTTCTTTCCCATGGCTCGTCTTAGAGTATCTGCTTTTGCCAGTGATAATCCTGCGACGCGAGAGGCAATCTGCATAACCTGTTCCTGATATACAATAATCCCGTACGTAGATTTCAAGATCGGTTCCATTGCAGAATCAACATAGGTCACTTTCTTTCCATGTTTTCTATTGATATATTCAGGAATATTTTCCATGGGTCCCGGACGATAGAGTGCGTTCATAGCAACCAGATCATTGATACTGGTAGGACGGAGCTTCTTTAGGTATTCGCGCATGCCGCCGGATTCGAACTGAAAAAGCCCAAAGGTCCGGCCCTCTGAAAAAAGATTAAATACTTTTGCATCATCCAGAGGTATTTTATTTATATCAACTTCGATCCCGCGTGCTTTAAGCAAGTCTAGAGTATGTTTGATCACCGTTAAGGTTCTCAATCCTAAAAAATCGACCTTAAGCATGCCCACTTGTTCCAGACAGCCCATATCATATTGGGTCGTAATATCATCTTTAGTGGACTTAAAAAGAGGGATATAATTTAAAAGATCATCGGGTGCGATCACAACGCCGGCGGCATGAATACCGACCTGGCGATTCATTCCTTCTAAAACTTTGGATATTTCCCAAAGTTTTTCCGTTGCCGGACTTTCATGAATATAATTTTGAAGGTCTTTGCTGATCTTTTCCGCTTTGGTCAATTCGGTCAGACCGTCTTTCTTCTCTTGATTTTCCAGCTTCATTCCAAGAGGTATTGCCTTAGCAAAACGATCACCTGTAGCATAGTCCATGCCCATAACACGGGCAACATCACGAACAACAGCTTTTGCTTTCATTCGGCCAAAAGTAATGATCTGAGTCACACTATTTTCGCCATAGCGATCTTTGATATAATCGATCACTTCGGACCGGCGTTCATAACAAAAATCAATATCAATATCCGGCATGGAAATACGATCAGGATTTAAGAATCGCTCAAAAAGCAAGTCAAATTCAAGGGGATTTATATCTGTGATCCCAAGAGCATAAGCAACAAGGGAACCCGCAGCAGATCCACGACCCGGTCCAACGGGAATATCATTATTCTTCGCCCATTGAACAAAATCTTGTGTAATAAGGAAATAACCAGAGAAGCCCATTTTTTTAATTACGGATAATTCAAAATCCGCACGCTCAATATGCTCCTGTGTTATCTTGCCGTTAAAACGTTTTTCAAGTCCTTTTTTAACGATCATCTCAAGATAAATATCAGGATCCTGAGTACCTGATTCCACCGGAATGGGAAAAGAAGGAAGGTGATATTTTATATCGTCCTGAATCGGGACATAATTACATTGCTCGGCGATTTTTACCGTATTTTCCAGTGATTCCGGAACATCCTGAAAGAGTAGGGCCATTTCCTCGGGAGTTTTATAGTAGAATTGATCGTTGGCATATTTCATGCGATTGGTATCGCTGATATTGGAAGCAGTACCGATACAAAGTAATGCATCGTGGGCCTCAAAATGCTCACGTTTAGCATAATGGGCATCATTGGCGCATACCAAAGGAATACCCGTTTCTTTTGAGATCTTGATAAAGGTATCATTGACGATATCTTCTTCTGCTAAACCATGGCGCTGGATCTCCAGATAAAAACGTCCCGGGAAAATATCCGCATATTCGAGAGCAGTTTTTTTGGCTTCGTCATAGCCTTTTACGCGTGCGGCAACTGCTGCCTCGCCTTTGATACAGGCTGAAGTGGCGATTAAGCCTTCATTATATTTTCTAAGTACTTCTTTATCAACGCGCGGTTTATAGTAAAAACCTTCCAAATAACCAATGGAAGACAATTTCATCAAATTTTTGTAACCGGTCTCGTTCATGGCAAGTAATACAAGGTGGAAATATTTTCCTTCTTCATCCTTAATGCTAACCCTGTCATGCCGGGATCCCCGGGCAACGTACATCTCACAACCGAATATGGGTTTTATACCCGCTTCTTTTGCTTCATTATATAGTTCTATTGCGCCGAACATATTACCATGATCAGTTACAGCGACGGCCGGGAGCTCCATTTCTTTTGCCATTTTTACAATGGTTTTGATCTTCTGAGCGCCATCAAGCGTACTATAATCACTATGCGTATGTAGGTGGACAAAATTTGCCATATTTTCCTGATTTCATGTGGTTCACTTTAACGGGACCAAAGCTAAATGTAATCAACAAGAATGAAAAGAGAAATTACTTTCTTTTTTTGCTGGTTTTTTTTGCTTCTGATCACAGGAAGTTACAATTTTTTAATTGTTCCAAATAAATCATTACTTACTGAGACGTGATATCCTCCTTCGCCTCCTTGAATTATCGGGCGGAAGGACAAGAATCGGTTTCTTTACATCTCACGTCTTATGTCTTTACTTTTTCTTGGAATTTTTGTTTTTAACAAGTATTTTTCTTTTCCTTTATAATTGGATATTGCAATGCGTTAAAATAAAAAGAGAATCAATCGGGGAGGATATTTCCAATGAAACGATTCGCAAGTATAGATTTCTTACGTGGTTTAGCTATTACCATGATGCTGGTCTTGCATATGATCATGCATACTATTGATGTAGATACATTAATGGCCGATATGTCAACCGTCAGTTTTTTAGAATATATTCTGCTAATCATTTTACCTTTCGGTGGTGGCTTGGCCGGTTTTTTCCTGATGGTTTCCGCCATGGGTAATACGGTCAGTATGGAACACGAATTCCAACGTGGTATCTCGGGATTTAAGCTGGGCCAGAGACAGGTAATGGGCGGTTTTATTTTACTGATCTTTGCCATGCTTGTTGAAGGGGTTATTGGGTATCACGGCGATGTCGGTTATAATATTCATCTGGCATTGAGGGCAGCTTCCAATCCGGAACTTGCTCCCGTCACCTGGGTATGGGATCACGCCCTGTGGCGTTTTAATCATTTTGAGACTATTCATACTATCGCATGGTGTATTATTTTAAACGGGATCGTTCACAGTTACCTGATTTCAAAAGATAAGTATAAAGATAAACACAAACTGATCAGAACTTATATTATTCTGGCAATCATCGTTCTGGTTCTGACTCCACTGGCATGGGGATTGGCCAAGGTCATTATACCGGCTTACCCTATACAAATGGGTGGTTATGAAGTATCTTATCCGGTGATAGGGGTTGATTCCCCGGGTCGATTTATATTGATCTTCTTTTTACAGGCCCTGGCAGGGCATCCCGAACCGGTCTTCCCTTATCTGGCCGCCTCGTTTATTGGAACCATTTTTGGAATCTTTCTAACCATGCCCAAAGAACAACGTAAACCCAAGCTGTTTACAGGCATCACGCTGAAAGCCGGCGTGATCATGTACTTGATCGGACTGCTCGGGGTCATTGCTAATATAGTGCGCGTGATCACGGTCAAGGGTTTTGATTCAGGACTAAATGTTTATATGCATATTTGGGATCATCGCGGTTGGGTACCCGATATTCTTGGCACACCCTGGATAGGTTGGTATTTTCAATTTATGCTTTTGAATGGATTTGGTATCTTGCTGATCATGAGCATGATCCGATTGGTGGAATTGCGAGGTAAAGCAAAAGCATTTGGAAATAAGACACGTTTTATCCGTCGCTTTGGGTTTGTAGCCTTTACCAATTACACCATTCAGTTCATGTACTTTGTTGCTATGTTTATTTCACTCGATTGGATATTCGGTGGAATATACGATAGAAATGTCGGATTATGGGGTGAAACGATCGTTACTGTTATTCTCGGAATTACGATCATGGCCCTTATCAACTGGCTTTGGGAAAAGATCCGCTTTGCCGGGTCTCTGGAATGGATGGTCAAACAAACGAATTATTTCCTTAATCCCGTTCGCCGGCGCATCCTGAAAGAGAAAGGGGTCAAATGGTATCAGGCCGGCTTGCTAAATGTTCAGGGGGCCTTGTATAATGCCGACTGGTCAAACATCGTAGAGGCATCCGAAGTTGATCATGAAGCCGGAGAAGATTCTATCTTGGCAAGAAAATTGGCACAAGTCGGATTTGTTTTTCCCATTTATTCGATCGTCGGATTTTTGATGGCGCGAAAGGCAAGGGAAAGCGAAGGGAAAAGTCCGGAAAATAAAAAAGCACTTATTTGGAGTACTGTTTCCGTGGTGTTCTTTTTTGTTTGGCTGGTTGCGTTCTTTATACTTTCACCCTCTAGTTTTGGTATTAGCATGTAAGTGTTCAAATTTTTTATTGTCCCTGAATTCAAAATATTAAATGCTTCGTGTTTTTAGTGCAAGCTTGGCAAGCTACTGTACGCTTGCTTCTTACCTTTAACTTGAGTAAACTATCACATGAGATTAACTACCTTATCAATATTATTGATGTTTGTCTGTGCCTTTCTTTGCCTTCAGTGTGCATCTGAAGCAGCGCCGGGCGGCGGACCACCTGATAAGACACCGCCAGAATTGGTTGCAGCATCCATTCAAAGCGGTGCAACGCTTGTCCCTGTGGATCAAGATATTCGTTTTATTTTTTCTGAGAACTTGAATACAACTATTGCAGAAAGAAGCATTACTGTTTTCCCTTTATCAGAAAATACGTCAAGCACGATCGTTAAAGGTAAAAATATTACGATTTCACCCCTTACGGGTTGGGACCCCAATGTGGTCTATACAATAATTCTTGGGAAAAATATTTCCGATTATCGGGGTAACGGCTTGTCCAGATCTATACAATTCAGTTTTACGGCGGGCGAAAACATGCCGCAAAACAGAATATCCGGAAAAATCAGTGGGCTAAAACAGGGCACAACCGCGGTGATTTCCATTAGCCGAAAAACCAGTCAACCTGATTCCATTCTTTTGCATCCCGAATATTACACCCAAAGCGGCCCGGAAGGGCAGTTCTTTTTTAAACATCTTCCTTCGGAAAATTTCTTTGTTGCCGCCTATATTGATTTGGATAAAAGTAATAGCTTTAAAGAAAAATTCGATGGTATTTGTGTGCCCTCTCAACCAAGCATCATTCCCGATACAACAAACAAAATGCTTATTTTGGAGGCCGTCTATGATAATTTTCTTCCCGGACGATTATTGAAAGCCGAAAGCATCCAGCCGACGATTAGCAAACTAACCTTTCAGAAAGAAATAGCCTTGTGGAATGACATGAACAATTTCAAAATCAATGCAATGGCTGTGGATACCGTTATTTATAAGGCCAATACCTGTATGCTCTATCATCAACAGATTGAAACGGATACATTTCTTATTGAAGTAAATTCCTTGTATGACCATATTGCCGTTCCTTTTGTCGATACAAGCTTAAGTATTCCTCTGACGGTTTGGCCGGATAGTTTCTATCATTTTACGACTTTAGGCAATGATCTCTACGTTTCGCCCTCGCCTTCTGTAGAAAAGCTTGAAGGACTTTTTCAATCGCCCGGCGACACATCTTCGCTTACTTTCTATAAAAATAGCGATTATGGTAATTATATACTTAATTATCGCGAAATACAGGAAAGAATAGTAAACTGGGGTAATACAATTCTTTCGCTGAAATACAACAAAATAATAAACTGGACGGCAAATTGCCGGGTGGTCCGCGATAGGCTCGCAGCGGCTCAAGTAGTCGAGGGCCGCAAGTTATCTGGGGGTTCTATTGCTTGTTTTTTACTCGCCAGCCCACCACCACATAACAACCCCCTTCCTTTTGCT
>CAYPTO010000027.1:0-9761 GCA_964413625.1 uncultured bacterium | reverse complement strand
ATAAGGGGAATTTTGATCACAAATGCTTGAGCGGGAGGTTATGCAAAGGGTTCTTTAAGTATAAAGAATTGAATTATTCGCTTTAATAATATAGAAAATGTGACTGTCACAGAGATCCTGAATAAGCTTGCCACCGGCAAGCTTTCCAGGATGACTATATTGGGGTTCGCAGATACTGTTTCACCGATATGCATCGGTATAAACAGGATAACGAGAGCTCGCATTTTTTATCTATGAAATCTGTGATTAAGATCATTCAATGCTTCTTATCTAGTTTGCAATAAAGGCATTATTTTCTTTTTGTCGCTTGATCTTCTTCGTGTCTTTACACCTTCGCCAAGGCTATGGTGCACAAGTGTGTGAGGTTCTTACGTCTCACGTTTCACTTCTCACACATATACAAAAGCTTACCAAAATTCAGAGAGTCCCCGCCAAAGCAAGGACTCTCCTATTGCCTGAAAGGTGACAAATATTCTTGTCGAGAGTCGACAGTTGAATGTCGATGTGTAGAGGTATAGAATGTAGGGTACGGGGTATAGGGTCTAAAGGAAGAGGCAAGAGACAAGATTCAAGTTTTTGAATAGCGAACACCCTCCTTCGCTAAAGCTTACATCTACGCCAAGGCTACGATGCACAGGTCGGAGGCCAGGCCGAACAATCGAGTATTCAAACATTCGATATTCAACTCTTCTCCACACTCCCGACTTCTTATTCATATCTTAATGCCTCTATTGGATCAAGCGAAGCAGCTTTGTATGCAGGATATGACCCAAATATTAATGCGATCGCGGAGCAAACAACAATTCCGATAATTGCCCAGTCCCATGGAAAAACCACTGATATTTTTAATAATAAAGCAACAACATTCCCCGCCAGTACTCCCAGGGCAATACCGATCAGTCCACCCATTTCCGTTAAGATCAGGGCTTCCAGCATAAATTGGTACAAAATATCTCGGCGCTTTGCTCCAAGGCTTTTTCGGACACCGATCTCACGGGTTCTTTCAGAAACGGTTACCAGCATGATATTCATAATACCGATACCGGAAGCCAAAAGTGCAATGGAAGCAATGATCCCGGCCGCGATCTTAATAGCGGCTGTCATTTTATTAAAATTATCGATAAGCGATGCATTTGTCCATGTTTCAAAACTGTTTTCTTCACCAAATTTATCTCCACGAATAATTCTCAGTTCATTGATAACTTCCTGCATTCCTTCTTCGAATTGATCCTGATCTACAACCGTAAAACAGTAATTTAAAGAGGTAAAACTGGCCTGTCCGTAATATTTAAAATATGTCGTCAGTGGAATATAAGCACGGTTATCCTGAGATTGTCCAAACCGCTGACCTTTTCTTTCCGAGACACCGATCACGCGATATTTTACACCATCGATCTTAATATCTTCTCCAACCGGATTTCTATCGGGGAAAAGAACATCAACCACATCATATCCAAGCACGATAACATATGACCCATTGATCTCATCGTGGTAGGTGATCATACGGCCTATGTCGATCTTAAGGTTATTGGTAAATTCCCAGTTGTGCGTAATGCCTGCAACAACAATATTCGGTTTTGTTTCTTTATCTTTATAACGTATAATCTTACCATAATTCCAATCTTCGGCTGTAGCATAATCAACGATTGTTAATCTTTCTGAAAGTCGTTTAAAATCACGATAATCAAGATTTTCCCTGTTATGGTATTTCCAACGGGTGTTCCCCATATTTATATTCGGGTATTTCTGAACCTGAAAGGTTCCTGCTCCCAAACCACCCATATTATCCTCTACTGTTTGCTGAAGAACATTGATCGCGGTCATGACCCCAATAATGGAGAAAATACCGATCACAACTCCCAATAAAGTCAAAAAAGATCTTAATTTATTTTGGCTGATCGAGTTTCTTGCTGAGCGAAATATCTCTTTAAAATTCATTATTTCTCCTTACTCAAATCTCATCGCTTCAATTGGATCCAGTTTTGAGGCCTGACTGGCAGGAATAATACCGGACAAGATTCCAACGCCAATAGATACACCAAGGGCAGTAAAGACCAATCCAAGGGACATACTGGCAACAAAGAACTTATTAACGACTCCAACAAGAAGTGATGTCAATCCAAGGCCGATCATTCCCCCAATCATTGCAATAATGATCGCTTCAAATAGGAACTGAATTAAAATAACCCAACGTTTTGCTCCCAGGGCTTTTCTAATACCAATTTCTTTGGTACGCTCTTTTACGCTAACGAACATGATATTCATAATTCCAATACCGCCAACAAGCAGTGATAATGCGGAAATTCCAATACCCACTGCGGCAATGCTGGTTTTTATCTTGCCCAATTCATCTTCCATGGCTTCCTGTTGATTGATGGCAAAATTATCTTTGTCAAGCGGCCGCAATCCGCGTAGTCCTCTTGTGATCGCGCGAACTTCTTCTAGGGCATATTCTTTGTCTACACCTTCTCTGATCTTAAGCGAAACTGAAAGCCATTGAGAACGGCCAAAGACAGATTTAAGGGTTTGAAAAGGCATCACAGCCATATTATCAATACTGAACATTCCAAAGATCTTTCCCTGCTCAGCAAAGACCCCAATGACCCTGAATTTTAATCCGTTTACCTTAATACTTAATCCACATGGGTCCTCAATATTGGGGAACAGTATTTTATTAACTTCCGAACCGATCAAGATAACGCGTGATGCACTTTGATCTTCCAATTGTGTAAAGTATCGACCGCATTCTATCTTGGCTGCATCTATATAGGCAGATTGCCATCCGCGGCCGCTCAGATCAACACCTTCACTATTATTTTCTTTATAAGAAAGTGTCACTCTGCGATTTGTCTCTAAGCTTGCATAAGAAATGGACGACGCCCGTTCTGCGATCTTTTTAGAATACTCTTCTCTTATCTGGGGACGATTCCTGAATTCCCACCAATTGGCGTTACCCATAAACCATGGAAATTGCTGAACATAGAGAACGTCATCACCAAACATACCCAAAGTTTGATTGAATACATTGTCAATACCATTAATAGCGGTACCCATCAGACTAACAGATAAAATTCCAATAATAATACCCAGCATGGTCAGTAAGGCCCGGCCCTTATTTTGAAAAACCGCTTTAAATCCTATCACAATGCTTTCGTAAAGTTGATTGAACATAATTACTTCTTTTTGTTATCTTCATGAATTTTACCATCAAGCATATGGATCACACGACTTGCACGTTCGGCAATATCATATTCATGAGTAACTAAAATGATCGTATTGCCTTTTTTATGAAGATTATCGATCAAGTCCATAATATCATGGCTGGTTTTTGAATCCAGGTTACCGGTCGGTTCATCCGCCAAAATAATGGACGGATTATTAACTAATGCCCGTGCAACTGCAACTCTCTGGCGTTGACCGCCCGATAATTCATTTGGCTTGTGATGCATCCGATCGGAAAGCTGTACCTGCTCTAGGACCGCTTTTGCACGTTCAAGACGTTCTACTCTTGGAACACCTCCATATATTAGAGGTAATTCAACATTATGAAGTGCTGTCATACGCGGTAAAAGGTTAAATGTCTGGAAAATAAAGCCGATCTTTTGATTCCTGATCACGGCAAGCTGATCATCACTGGCAATACCGATACCGTCTTTCACTTCTTGATGAATTACCATCCCGTCCAGTTCATACCCTCCTTTTGTTGGGGTATCAAGGCAACCGATGATGTTCATTAAAGTCGATTTACCACTACCGGAAGGCCCCATGATCGATACGTATTCATTTCTATCAACATTTACATCAACTCCATTCAGAGCCCTTACTTCAATGTCGCCAATTTGATATACGCGATGTATGTTCTGTAATTTTAATAATGACATTATCTGTCCTTTTTTCTAGTAAAGATCAATATCTTTATTTCTTTTTCATGTCATTTATATCTTTGACTGCCGTACCGGTCTGAAGGTCAAAGGTCAATGCCTGGTGATTACCTATAACGATGACATTACTGGTATCAACACCATTTAGCACTTCAAAGAAATCCTCCGAATTGATTCCAAGTTCAAGTTCTACTGCGCGAACAGTGTCTTGATCAACAACAAATGCCACTTCAAGTAACTCGGGTTTTCCTGTTACAATATCCGGTTTCACCTTATAAACTTTATCTGCAGGACGAACAGTGACGGCACGGATCGGAATTGCAACCACATCAACTTTTTTATCGGTAAGGATCTCAACCGTTGCATTCATGCCCGAACGGATCTCGGGAGGATTATTGATCATTTTAACGGTTACTTTAAAATTTGTGATCGCATTCTGTGTCCCGGCACCCATAGTTGATGCAAGTTGAGATATCTCGGAAACAATTCCTTTAAATACTTGATCGGCAAGTGCGTCGATTTCAATATCTACAGAATCGCCGACTTCTACGCGAACAATATCGTTCTCATTGACATCTACTTCAACTTCCATTCCCGAAAGATCGGCAACTGTCATAACAATATCGGCCTGAAAGGTTGATCCAAGAGCCATTTCGCCCTGTTCCTTTTGTAAGCCGATCACGGTTCCGTCAATAGGTGCGACCAAAGTCGTTTTGCGTAGATTATCTTCGGCTTGTTCTAAACGCGCGGCAGCTTGTTCAAAAGCACCGACAGCTTGATCATATTGTCCTTTTGCCTGATCATACTGTGATTCGCTGTAATTTTTATCGTCATACAGTTTTTTAACACGTTTATATTCTTTTTCAGCTACATTTTTTGCTGAAAGCGTAGATCGATAATAAGATTTCGATTGATCTACATCGGCAGCATATCTTACTTTATCAAGCTGAGCAAGTAATTCGCCTTTTTTAACTTTCTGGCCTTCTTTAACGTACAGAGCCTTGATCTCTCCTGCAACATTTGCAGAAATATTAACTTTTACTACCGGCTGAACATAACCGGCGGCATACACTTTTGATTCAATGGTGTGCAGGCGAACTTTTTCCATTTGTACACCGACATATTTTTTGTTGTCTTGTTTTAGGGTAAACACTAGAAATACTGCTAAAACAACAACAGCTGAAATAATAATAAGTTTCTTTTTCATCTTCATTCCTATATTTTATTGATTAATTTAAGTATTTCTGTTTCGACCATTTTTCGTGAGTATTTGACCTCTACAAGTGTGCTCTCTGCACTTAATACGGTTACTTGAGCTTGCATTCTATCTAAGATTGTTGCTTTTCCAAGTTCATATTGTTGATTGACGATCTCAAAAGCACGCTGAGCCGATTTCAAACGACGTTCATTGATATCTACCATAGCGGTATAGGTCTCGAATTGTGTGTAATAATCACTTAATTGCTGATCCAGCAAGCGGATGATATTGTCAACATTGATCTCAGCTTGTTCCAGTCGCATCTTACTTTGTTGTATATTTTCACGTCTTGATAAACCGTTAAATAAGGTCCAGCTGGCGGTTAACCCAACACTGTTTCTTGCAGATACTGCGGGATCATAACTTCCATTATGATTGTAGGAACCTGAAACGCTTGGAAGAAAGGCTTCCTTTGATACATTGACAAGAACTTTGCTGACCTTTTTTTGCAAGATAGCTGACCCGAATTGAGGATTATCTTTTAACATCATATTTCTTGCATCTTCATATTCGGGAATATCTACATTTTCCACATCAACATCAACCACATCAAATTCCATGCGGGAATCACGACCCAATAAAACGTTCATAGTCCTAAGATAGGATACATAAAGCTGTTTTTGTTGCAAGAGTTGTGATTCAAAATCACCTTTTTGCGCTTCAGATTTCAGAACATCGGATATGGTTATCACATTTTGTTCATACATTGACCGTGTTTTTTTTAAATTTTCTTCAGCTACGACAATATTGCCTTCATAAACTTCGATAAGTCTCTTAGTACTTAATATCCTGTAATAAAGTGTGCTTACCTGGCTGACGACATCATTTTTATTGTTGATGCTATTCAAACGGTTTGCTTTACTGTTCAAATTGGCAGATTGTATTCCTGAATACATGCCCGGTGAATAAAGTGTCATCCCTGCGCTTAAACCGTATGAGCTTCCAAGCGCCCAGGCTGTCGCATCTGATGATGATAACCCTGATGATACCGATACGTTCGGCATAACAGCACTATAGGCCTGCCGTACCTTTGATTTACCTATCTCGGCACTTAATTCAGTCTGCTGAATGCTGGGGTTGTTTGATCTCGCAATATCAACACATTCTTCAAGTGTAAGTGTTTCTGCAGATAAAAGGATACCCGCAAACATTGATATACAGATCAATGTTAATTTGATTTTCATTGTCACCTCTCGATACTAATATAATTAACAACTATATTTAAATTTCAGCTTCTTCTGTTTCCCCGGACTCAACTTTTTTAAGACTCCCGATACCCGATTTGTCAAAGTTGATATCAGAGGGATTTCCCATATATTTGATCGTGCCCATTCCGGCAACTTTAGCCTTAATACTTTCTATTGCGTAAACCTGAGCATTACATACACCTGCGATCTCAAGATCAACAGAGTCCGCAACAAAATCATAGGCTTTAATAGTGCCTGCACCTGCACAATCAACGTTAAAGCTCCTAGTACGTCCGCGTAAATCAAGATTCCCTGCTCCGGCGATATCAACATCAAAAGTATTGACATTTATATCCGCATCAAAATGACAAGCACCGGCTACCTCAAGTTTTAGATCTTCGGTTTCTATGGTCTTTACCGTTTTTATCGAAGACTCACCAATGATTTGGATCTTTTCAAGATCTTTTAAAGATATAACCACACTTAAATGTTTTTTATTATTCGGCCATTTAAGGCGACTTCCACTTAAGATGGCAGCTCTTTCAATTTTATCAAGCGAGGAATCGTCAAACGTTACGTTGAAATGATTACTTTCTGAAGTATCCGCAAGATAAAGGATAAGGCATTCGTCGATCACTTCAGCCTCAACCCACTGCATAAGACTTTCGTAGGTTTCAACCTGAATGCTTTGTTCACCATTTTGCTCAAGAACAATATCAAACGGACCGGCCATGATTATCTCATTAAAACTGTCCAGATATTCTTGTTCAAGAACTATTTCTCCGCTTACGGGGATACGCTCTACTTTGCTTGAATCAAAATCACAAGCAAAGAGAAGTATGACGGTCATTATTAAGATTAAGGTCTTTTTCATTTTTGTTCCCTTTCAGGTAATTTATGATTTTATTTGCTTTTTATGGTCGATACACCCGAAACTGAAATATTTGTTTTATCGGGTTTTCCCATAAAATAAATACTTGAAGCACCCGAACTATTGGCATCAAGCACCTTGAGGGCATGAACCTTACAATCCGAACTTCCGGAGGCTTCAATAATAACCGTATCACTTACTAATTCATAGGCTCTCATTTCAGAAGAACCGCTTACATCCACTTTAAATGTTTTGGCTTTTCCTTTTGCATTAAAATCCGATGACCCGTTTGCGTTGATACTAATATCATTTACGTCAACGACGATGTCAAAATCTGAAGCACCCGATGCAATAAAATCAACAATATCGGCTACAATACTGATATCGCCATCACTGGCACCGCTGGCATTGATATATACCTTTTGGGCAACAAGATCTGCATTAAAAATGTCGCTTGCACCAGAAGTAATGATCTTAATATTATTTCCTTTTACACTCATCATATCAAGGTCACTTGCGCCGCTGGCAGAGATCTTAAGATCGCCTTCTGTTTCAAAATCGTTTTCCATATAGAGATCACAAGCTCCCGATAAGGTGATCTTATTAAGATCTTTAACCGTAACATGAAGTTTTAGTACATGATCTTTACCACCCCAATTGATCTTGTTAATCTTACGGTCAAAATTGACCGAAAGAGTATTGTTGTCTTGTTCAACTTTAATGTAAGGTCTTAGACTTTTATAAGTTTCGATCACAAGTTCTTCTTTATTCCCCTGAGTGAGATAAACGTCAAATTGTGAGCGAACATCCAGCTTGTTAAATGATCTTACATTGATCTTTTCACTTTCAATTGGTCCGGTAACCAGAACCGATTTTGCAAAGCCAAATCCCACCATTACAATGGCCAAGATCATGATAATTTTTGTCGTTTTATTCATTTTATTCTCCTAATCTTCTGTTGTTTTATGTTTATAGATCAAAGTGGCACTCACATAACAGGCTCCTGCAAACAAGAGGGCAATCAACAGTCGGTAATCACCCAATGAACTTCTTAGGGTTATATCACTATCAACATTCATATTACCAAGCAGTGCGACCAGACTCCCATAAATACTTGGAAGATTAATTGTATTGCGAAATAACTCTTCAACAATAAAAAATATAAAATCTATTATTCCCAGGAATATGCTGGCCTTAAGAAAAGCGTTGTTTTTAAATATGGCCGAAGACAAGAAATAGAGACTGCCAAAGACCAAACATAATTTCAAATAAAGAACGACTCCCAGCAACATGCCAACCAAGGCAGATCCAAAGTAAAAGCCTCCCATTGTGTTCGC
This sequence comes from uncultured bacterium, assembly GCA_964413625.1. Classification (GTDB taxonomy): domain Bacteria; phylum Fidelibacterota; class Fidelibacteria; order Fidelibacterales; family Fidelibacteraceae; genus M50B103. Next base: position 1,227 of record CAYPTO010000027.1, on the reverse strand, counting down.
CAGGGCAATCGCCATGATTAGAGCAAGAATAAAACCCACCCCCAATATTAAGACCGTATCGGCAAATATATGCATGAGGTATTTAGCCGCTGTACATGTCCAAATGTTGATCGGTTGACAACGATAAAACAATTCACAACCCAATTCTTTTTCCTTTGATAAACTGCTTTGTGAATTAATTAGAAGAAATATCGAGAAGATAAACACAACAAATATCATCGTACCATATGTGCCCATCTTAACTCCATCTTGAATATCATCGTAATCAAAAGTCATATTGAGCATACCGATTTGTATTTCGTCCCAATGCGCAACCATCGCCGTAATTGAAATGATCAACACGAGAATCATAATACCGGCTATAATCCATACCGGGAGCCAATATGATGATTTCCGCTTAATATATTCCGTTTTAAGTAATGTTAAATAATGTGACATCTTAAACCCCTATCCTAGTTACCCTGAGTTAAGGCAATAAATATCTCTGCCAAACTTGGTATTATTTTTTTTGAATCCGAAATGTCAACCTTACCTTCAACCAGTGCGCGAACATGGCCGAGGGTCTTGGTTACCACTTTGGGATCATATTGTATTAATGTTTTTTCTTGAGATTGCGGTACTTCATAAATGTGCCATCTATCCTTAAGATTTTCTACCGATTCATTTAAAAGGACATTCCCTTTATCAATAAAGATCACATCTTGTAGAATATTTTCTACTTCCGCAACCTGATGTGTGGAAATAATCACGGTTTTACTTTCATCATAAAATTCACCAAGAAGCAGATCATAAAACTCTTTACGGAACACAATATCCAAACCAAGAGTAGGTTCATCAAGTAAAAGGATGTTAACATCTTTAGATAAGGTAAGTAAAAGATAAAGTTTCGTTTTCATCCCTTTCGATAACGTGGACACCTTCTGGTCACGGGAAAGATCACTTTTTGCAAAAAGACGTTCTGATTTATCCCAGTTCCAGGAATCGTTTACAGCGGCTGTAAAATCTATTGTCTGTTTTACCGTCAAGCGAGGATCCAAACCACTGACATCAGGAATAAAAGCAACACGGCCGTAAAGTTCATGCTTCCAATCCAAAATGGATTTATCGAACATGGATATTTCACCTTCGTAGCGAAGCAAACCCAACATACATTTAAGCAATGTGGATTTTCCGGCACCATTCTTGCCCATAAGACCTATGATTCGACCCTTGGGTATGTCCAGATCT
>CAYPTO010000026.1:5216-9958 GCA_964413625.1 uncultured bacterium | reverse complement strand
TACCCTCATCATTTCTTGAATTACTTGCCAGTCGTCCCGATACAAACGGCTCACGTTTGGGAACATCCGCACAAATATTGCATTCTGGAGGTATGCTGGGAAATGCATTGACGTGCTTCTCGGCGGCCATTACCGGCAAGATCACACATCCCCTTGAGCTGGAATCCATCCTAAAACAGGAAGAAAAACATCAACACGACCATGAAAACGAATAAGTTTAAAAGTATAAAACTGCTGAGAGTTTATTTTTGGATCATTATTTTTTTGATGATCCCTTTTTCGAACGGTTGTGCGGTTTTTCAATACCAATTGAGACCTCCTATTTTTCGTCCCTCTACCATTGAAACCATTCAGGTAACAGCCTATTGCGCTTGTGGTAAATGTTGCGGATGGGAACGAAACTGGCGGGGACAAAAGGTCTATTCTTATGGTCCGCACAAAGGTGAGCCAAAGATCGTTGGATTAACCGCCAGTGGAACCTGGGCTAAAAAAGGTACCATTGCAGCAGATACAAATATTTTTCCCCTGGGCACGATCATGTATATCAAAGGTTACGGCTACGGTGTAGTTGAAGATCGTGGTTCAGCCATTGTGGGGAATCATATCGATATATTCTTTAAAAATCACACCAAAGCCCTTGATTGGGGAAACCGGAATATGGAAGTCAAAGTCTGGCTACCAAAAAAATAATATATGAAAAAATCTCCCAGCATTTCTTTTTACACTCTTGGCTGCAAACTCAACCAAGCCGAAACAGCAGCTCTTCATCAAGCAGCATTAGAACAAGGTTACACACCTGTTGATTTTGATGAGCCCTCAGATGTTCAGGTTGTAAATTCTTGTACCCTGACCAGTCGTGCCGATCGTAAGACCCGGCAGGCATTGTATCAGGCAAAACGTTTATCGCCCAATGGCATTCTTGTACTTGCCGGTTGTTTTCCCCAGGTTAATCCCGAAACTTCGCGCGAGATCAAAGATGTTAATATCATACTTGGCACCCGGGATAAATTCGATCTTTTTTCAGCAATTGAAGATTTTAAACTAAATAAAGAACAACAGGTCCATATTTCACCTGTCGATAATCGTAAACGACTTAATTCCGCTTTTATTGCAGCATCCGACCGAACTCGCGCATTCCTGAAGATACAGGAAGGATGCGATAATTATTGTACCTATTGTATCATCCCTTATGCCAGAGGCAACTCAGTAAGTCGCGATTTTGACAACACCATTGATGAAGCTCGAAAACTCGCAGAAGCCGGTTTTAAAGAGATTGTCCTGACCGGTATTGATATCGGAGCTTATGCAGATGAGGATCGACATCTGATCGATGTTGTAAAAGCCCTGGAGGGCATAAAAGGATTGGAGCGTATTCGTATCTCATCTATTGAAATGAACACGCTAAGCGATGATCTCATTAAACATATCGGAACATCCAAAAAAGTTATGCCGCATTTCCATTTGTCTCTGCAATCCGGATCCGATACTATCCTGAAAGCCATGAATAGAAAATATCTGTCTGTTGATTTTACCAAAAAGGTTGAAACCATTCGTGAACATATCCCATTGGCTTCCATCGGGACAGATGTGATCGTCGGCTTTCCCGGTGAAAATGATGCTCTTTTTTGTGAGACACTCGATTATATTAAAAATACTGCTTTCTCTTATCTGCATGTATTCCGTTATTCTATGCGCAAGGGAACACCTGCCGCAGACATGAAAGGCCAGGTCCCGGAAATGGGCAAAAAAGCCCGTGCGAACATTTTAGATGATACCGACCGTCATTTACGTAATGCTTTTACCCGGAAATTTATCGGTACTCGACAAGCTGTCCTTTGGGAACGCTACGATGAAGAAGGCTTTCTCTACGGACTGACACCCCATTATATTGAAGTAAAGATCGAAGGTAAAGAAAACAGGCAAAACACGATCTCCGAGATCGTGTTGACAAAAGATAATATTGTCGCATTATAGTAAATATTTAGCATTGATAAATAATTAATTGAATTACCACAGTATAAATACCGAGGTAATTTTATTCATATAATCGAATTTAACCTTTTTTTATAAATACAAAAGGGACGGTCACTGCCGTCCCTCATTTTGGAATAGGCATCAGCCTACGCTCTACGAGCTTTGCCCAACAAGTGCCTGTCCCCTACACCAGTCACCAATTATTAGTTACTGGCTATTTCTTCCGCCTCTTCAATCTTTGGTTCCGAAACTTTCCCGGCATAATCTTTAAAGGACTTTTCTCCTTCTTCATTCCACCATTTGTCGTAATAACGCCAATCTTTCATCTTATCCGATGTGACGCTTTCCTGTATGCGTTTCCTGCGATCTGATTTTCTGCTTTCATTATGACCGCTGCCGACACCACCGAAGAGCAAACGACCCAAGAGTGCCAAGCCAACACCCTGCCAATAAGTAATCATGGGCAAATCGAAAAGTCCGGGTAGTAAGGCGTTCCACAACCATTTGATCACAAAACCGAATAATATGGCTGCTCCGATCCCAAGTATAACACCACCAACGATCTTGCCGCCGCGGCATCTTGAATTATCTGGATTATATTTCATTTTATTTCTCCTTGTAAAAATTGTTCAAAGTGTTCAAGATCTTTTTTTCTGCCCGATACTTACGCGACAGCAGGGTTCCAATAGATTCATCCCATGCAACAGCCAATTCCTGAAAACTTGTACCGTCAATTTCCGTTGCGATCCATATCGCCCGTTCGGAAGGCTTGAGTTCTTTCAGTGCGTTTTGCATGTAGTCTGAGAAATGATCTCTGAGCATGGCTTCTTCCGGACCTGCTTCAGTCGAGGCTAATTTCTCTTGATGATCATCGATTTGCTCGTTGTAATGCTCTTTTTTTCGACGATTGTCAATGATCAAATTCTTTAAGCTCTGCCATGCATAGGCGGCCAGATTCTCGATCTTGGTATTCATATTCAGTATACGGAACATTTTCAGCATGACATCCTGCACAATATCTTCCGCATCCCGGGTGCGATCATCCATGTGCGACCTTACATAGGAAAGCATTTTTGCCTTCTCTTCCCTGTAAAGTCTTTCGATGTGCCTGCTATCCATTTTGTCTCCGTTTTAACCTGCTCTCACTTTTAACAACGAAATACTTCTTGGTTTATTGCAAGAAATTTTATCTTTTGTGCAAAATAGAGTTTTCGGGACAAGAATACAAGACCTCACATACGTGTCCAACACCCCAATATTTTGGGGTAGTATAGGATGAAACGAAGTTGGAAAGGCAAAAAAATCACGAAGAATAATTGTGGCTTCATTTCGGATTTACAAGAAAAGATATTCGCTTTAAATCATTTTGTGTCTTAGTAATCTTAGTGTCTTCGTGTGAGGCTCTTCACGTCTCCCTTGCCTGCGCCGAGGCTTCGACTGGCAGGCGTCTCACGTTTTGCGATTTATGATTTCATTTGAGAATGACCACTATTTTCCCTATATTTTTTCATTAATTAACCAGAGACTCTTATGAAAATCGCACTCCTCTACTTCAGCGGAACCGGCAATACAAAATGGCTGGCAGAAACACTTTTTTCTTTTCTTGTCGAAAAAGGCGGGACTGTGTCTGTTTTTAATCTTGAAGATGATATCGAATTTCAAGCAAAAGATTATGATACTATTCTTGTTGCACATCCCGTTTACGGGGCACATGTTCCGCGCTTAGTCAGCGACAAGATACAGATTCTGATACAGGGAAATATTCCCATCACTGTGATCGCAACTTTTGGTTATGTAAATGCACTGGGGTATTTTGCAGAAAAAAAAGCCCTCGGCAGACGTATTGATTCCTATTTCAATCTTAAAATGTTCAATAATATTTCAACTCCAAAAATGAAACTCGGGATCAAGAATATTGAAAAAAGATTATCCTCTAAAGCAAAAATTGAAAAGAAAATTGAAAAGATCAGCATCTTGATCATGCAAAATAAGCGCAAGATACAAGGAATTGGACCGCAACTTTTAGTGGGGATCCGGATCAGAAAAGCATTTCGCGAGGAATTGCAGAAACATTATCAAACCTGGGGGGTTGACCCGGAACATTGTACACTGTGCGGACTATGCGTACGTGAATGTCCCACGCATTCCATTATCGAAAAAGATGCCGTTTTTACTTTTCATGCTACCTGCACCGCCTGTATGCGTTGTTACAACCACTGTCCAGAACAAGCCATTACGATCAATAATGTTTATGCAGACCCGAATATTTATACAAGATATCATGGACCTTGGAAATAAAATCAATTGATCATCCTACGCCAAGGCTTCGGATGACAGAGAAAGAACAATTGATAATAAAATTGAAAGTAGAAATGTAGAGACGCGATTTATCGCGTCTGGAAGAACATTTATTTTACATCGTATGCATATCACATTTCACGAATCATGGAGATAAAATGCAACACGAAATCACACAACGAGGACCACTTCTTGATGCCAAAGGACAGGTAAAAGAGCCCGGCTGGGCACGGTCATTAATCATGGATTACGACCGGAATAAGATCAAAGCATCTAAAGTCCGGCTTAAGGAATGGGACTATTATGCCGTATTGAACGATAAATTCGGCATCGCTTTCACCATTGCCGATAATGGTTATATGGGATTTATCTCGGTCACCTTATTTGATTTTATAGCAAAGAACGAGGTCACCAAAACCCTCATGACACCCTTCCCCATGGGAAAATTCAATATGCCCGCAGGATCAGAT
>CAYPTO010000026.1:0-5206 GCA_964413625.1 uncultured bacterium | reverse complement strand
AAACCTTTTAATTTAAGGGGCTATTATTATGGCTAAGCAAAAAGGGTTTACACTATATTTTGAAAATAATCTTAAAACGCGTATCCTCACCGTTGATATAGAAAACTTCAGTGACGGAAGATCTCTCAAAGGGACATTTACTCTGCAAAAAGACCCGGAGCACGAATCCATGGTCATTGCCACACCCTTTCAAAAACCGGGTCACTTTTATTACAATCAAAAGATCAACAACATGAGAGCAAGTGGAAAGATCATATTTAACGGCAAGATCTTCGACTTTGAAAAGCGGCCTTCCTTTGGTGTGCTCGACTGGGGTCGTGGCGTATGGACTTACCAAAACACCTGGTACTGGGGAAGCGCTTCAGGCGAACTGAACGGTGAGCTCTTTGGTTTTAATATCGGCTATGGCTTTGGCGACACCTCAGCGGCAACAGAGAACATGCTGTTTTATAAAGGCAAAGCTCACAAATTGGAAAATGTCAGCTTTAACATACCCGACGATAGCTACATGAAACCCTGGACATTCACCTCCTCCGACAAACGATTTGAGATGACTTTCCAGCCCATCCTCGACCGCCATTCCAACGCTAATGTCCTGCTCATCCAGTCCGATCAACATCAGGTCTTTGGCTATTTCAGCGGGAAAGCTGTGTTGGATGATGGGGAAGAATTAAAACTTGATAGGTTTTTTGGATTTGCCGAGAAAGTTTATAACCGTTGGTAAGCTTTCATCGAACCCTTTGTAGAGACAAAGCACTGCCTTGTCCGAGGGTAATACCGGATTACATAATATTTTGAAAAGCTGATCTCCTGTTCAATCACGCTAAGCCTTCGCTAAAGCTATGGCTGGCAGGCCGTACTTGTTATTTTTGAGGGAATTAATTGTTATTTTTTGTCCAACCGCTCTACGGTTGAAGATCATATATTATTAAACCACACCACCTTTCCTTCGATAAAACTTCCATCTTCGCTACCAACTTCGGCACCCCGAACTATTGAGGCGCTGGTTAAAAAAGCTTCGATGGACAGGTCATTTCGTCGGGGTTATTTTCGTACTCTCGTAATTTAAGATCTCTCCACCTCTCCATCGGCTGGCGGATTCGGTCGAGATGACAGTTCCTACTTTATTCGATCATTCTATTAATCCATCACATATTTATTGCAGAGTTAAAATATCTCTCATATCTTATATCTCATTGATCATCGTTAAAAAGGAATAACATGGTTTTATCAAAAGAAAATAAAGTTAAAAAAGACATTGAGAACAAAGCCAATTGGGCAAAAACCCGGAAAATGGGCAGAACAAAATTCATATTGATCTACGGTGTGTTATTTTGGGGACTCATTATGGCTATCGCGTTTTTCTTGTTTAACTTAAAAGCTTATCCTTCAATTCCATGGTATATTCTTTTAATAATTTCTTTGGTCATTTTTTCCATCGCCGGTTATTTTGTCGGTTACTTCTCCTGGAAATCCGCTGAAAAGAAATATCACGATAAATCGTGAACCGTAAAACGTTAGACCCTCCTGCGTTAAAACTACGAAGGGCAAGCGTTCGTCAATGGTCTGTTCTCCGAAGCTTCAGCGATGGAGAACTACTCCCACGGGGTTTCTTTGATTAAACAAAAAAAAGAAGGGGATTCATTTAATCTATTCAACCCCTACAGGGTTGTAAGTAAGTTGGAGTCTTGCATATACTGTTATTCGACCCCGTCAGGGTCTAGTAATTAACAAACGATAAAATATCTCTCATCTCTCCGGTCTTCGCCAAGGCTATGCCCGGCAAGCATTTCTTATCTCGAATAGATTTTTAATTTTCTGGGCGTAAGATATACCCGCTGATCACGTTTGAGCGATAAGTGACGATATTCTTCGTGAGACAGGTGCACCAGGATGTTTTTTTTCTGTTCATCCCATAGATTGATCTTTACAATGGGTCCGGCAGTTTGAACACGATGTACAACGGCTGGGATCTCGGCTTTTTTATTCCATTTTTCATAGTGAATATCAAGATCGTGCGGACGGATCAGCAAATTGGCATTATCCGAACCATCTCCTGATCTTAATGGCAGAATATCGTGTTTGGTCTCATCTACACGAGCGTGAAAAACATTGACCTCGCCAAGAAAACGCATTACGAACTCGTTGGCGGGATTGTGAAATACCTCCTCAGGCGTACCGGTCTGCTCAATGCGACCATCATGGGTCAATACGATCCGATCGGCGATCTCAAGAGCTTCTTCCTGATCGTGTGTGACAAAGATACTTGTAAAATGAAGTTGATCGTGCAATTCCCGGAGCCATCTCCGCAGTTCACCGCGAACTTTTGCATCCAGTGCACCGAAAGGCTCATCCAAGAGAAGGACCTTCGGTTGAATGGCCAACGCACGCGCCAAAGCCACACGTTGTCTCTGTCCTCCGGATAATTGAGACGGCAAACGGTTGTACATGGAATCCAATTGCACCAGTTTGAGCAAAGTGAAGACCCGTTCGCTGATCTCGTTTTTTGAAGGGCGCTCATCACGTTTTTTGACGCGTAACCCAAAGGCAATATTCTCAAAAACGGTCATATGCCGGAATAAGGCATAATGCTGAAATACAAATCCTACTTTACGTTGGCCCACACTTCTACTACCTACATCTTCGCCATGAAAACTTATCCGGCTATCGGGATGTTCGTCCGATTCTTCAAGTCCGGCAACAAGACGAAGCAATGTCGTTTTACCGGACCCGGAGGGTCCCAACAAGGCTGTCAGTTCACCTTCGTTAAATTTAATATTGACATTATCTAAAGCTTTAAAGCCGTTAAAAGTCTTACTGATATGTTGTAATTCGATGCTCATACTTTTTCCCTGGTCTTGTTTTTTCCTTCAACGATCGCGCGGACAATAATGGTGACCAGTGCAAGGAATGTTAGCAAAGAAGCGACAGCAAAGGCGGCACTGAAATTATATTCATTGTAAAGGATTTCCGCATGCAATGGCAATGTGTTGGTTTCGCCGCGAATATGTCCCGATACCACCGAGACTGCTCCGAATTCACCCATAGCACGTGCATTACAAAGAATGACCCCATAGAGTAATCCCCACTTGATATTCGGAAGTGTAATGCGCCGAAAAGTCTGCCAACCGTTCGCACCCAAGCTTAAAGCGGCTTGTTCTGCATCCGTTCCTTGTTCTGTCATCAGCGGGATCAGCTCCCGGGCCACAAAAGGAAAGGTGATGAACAAGGTCGCCAGTACAATTCCCGGCACGGCGAAAATGATCTGTATGTTATGGTCATCCAGCCAAGGAGCAAACCATCCGTTTGCGCCACAAAGCAGAACGAAGATCAGTCCCGCAATCACCGGTGAAATGGAAAAAGGCAGATCAATCAGTGTGATCAGAAAACTACGGCCTTTGAACTGAAATTTTCCCAACGCCCAAGCCGCCGCAAGACCAAAAAGTAAATTTAGGGGAACTGTGATCACTGCAACTAACAGGGTGAGTTTGATAGCGGACAGCGCATCGGGATCCGATATGCTTTGCCACCAGACCCTGATCCCCTGACGAAAAGCTTCCGTAAACACGATCGCCAAAGGGAGAAGCAGAAACAATGTAATAAAACCAAGAGCGGCAACACCGATCAGAATATTGAAAACTGTCGGCGTTTTGAGAGCTTGGGATCTTTTTTTTGCTTTCATCTATATTCCTTTCAATCTGCGACTGCTCCACGATTGCAGAAGATTTATCGAAAACAGCAATATAAATGAAATTATAAGCATACCGATCGCGATCGCGGTCGCACCTGCATAATCATATTGTTCAAGTTTAGTGATGATCAACAGTGAAGATATTTCGGTTTTCATGGGCATGTTACCCGCAATAAAAACCACTGAACCGTATTCACCGATCGCCCGCGCGAACGCGAGTGCAAAACCGGTGAGCAAAGATGGTAATAACATGGGAAGCATAACTTTTGTGAAAGTTTTCCAGCGACCGGCTCCTAAACTGAGGGAAGCTTCCTCCAATTCAACTTCAAGTTCTTCAATGGCCGGTTGTACGGTTCGAACCACAAAAGGTAGACCAACCAGGATCATGGCGATCGTGATCCCGATCGGGGTAAAAGCCACATGAATACCCAGGGATTCCAAGGGTGCACCGATCCAGCCGTTACGGCTGTAAATGGTCGTTAATGCGATACCGCTGACCGCTGTTGGCAGAGCAAAAGGCAGGTCGATCAAAGCATCAATGATCCTTTTTCCTATGAAGCGTACCCGCACAAGAAACCAGGCAATAATAAATCCGAATACCGCATTGATCAATGCGGCAAAAAATGAAGTGGAAAGGGTTAACTGATAAGAGCGTAATACCCGCTCACTTCCAATGATCTCCCAGAATCCGTTCCATCCCAGATCAATGCTTTTAAGGATCAATGCCGAAAGAGGAAGCAAAACGATAAGCCCCAGATATAACAGTGTATATCCCAAGCTCAAACCAAAGCCGGGCAATACGCTGTGTTGTTTCCAAGATCTTCGTCGCATTCCGTCCCTTATTTCAGATATATGGTGTCAAAAACACCGCCGTCGTTAAAATGCTTTTCTTGTGCGATTTGCCACCCTCCAAATACCTCATCCACCGTAAACAGATCAAGATCCGGGAAACGGGCCAAATCCTCTTCATCGGCAAATTGCGGATACGCCGGACGATAGTAATATTTTGCGGCCAATCGCTGACCTACCGGTGAATACAAATAGCTTAAATAAGCTGTTGCAACCCGCTTGGCATCATGTTTTTCTGCATTTTTATCAACGAGTGTGACAGGCGGTTCAGCCAAAATACTGAGCGAGGGTACCACGATCTCAAATTTATCGGGGCCAAGTTCGTTGATACTCAAGAATGCCTCGTTTTCCCAGGCAAGCAAAACATCTCCGATACCTCGCTGAACAAAGGTATTAGTCGCTCCCCTGGCACCGGCATCCAAAACCGGAACATGTTTGTAAAGAACCGAAACAAATTCAAAGGCTTTTCCCTCTGCCATCTTCATTTCATCGGGATTAACATTCTCCAAATGATCCAAATGACCAAGAGCACGTTTCAAAGCATAGCCCCATGCTGCCAGATAATTCCAACGAGCTCCACCGGACGTCTTGGGATTCGGTGTGATCACTTCCAGCCCGGGTTGAAGCAGATCATCCCAATCATAGATTTTCCTGGGATTTCCTTTG
>CAYPTO010000025.1:4521-9982 GCA_964413625.1 uncultured bacterium | reverse complement strand
AGCGGCATAAAGCAATAATTCCGTACGGGAATCCATTTCCATATGATCCTTATTCAATAATATCGAGCGGACTGCGTTTCCAATGGGTGTATGACCCGGATCAAAGCAGTGCACTACATCGAAATTTTTGGAAAGGAATTTTACGCAACGTATTGCTTGTTCGCTTTTTCCTGAACCGTCAATGCCTTCAAAAGTAATGAACATGTGTATCCCGTTTTTACATTTTCTTAATTTATATTATTTGTGTTTGAAAAGAAAGACGATAATCATGTAAGACGTAAAACGTAAAACGTGAGACGTAGGGCGTAAAGACCTTCCGGCTGGTGTCCGAACACAGTGAGGGTCTGTCGGATAGTCGAGAAAGAATGGGGAGGCGTAAGGCGTAAAATGTAAAACGTTAACCCCGAGCTTGTCGCCTGCCGGCCGTATCCGTCAGCTGACGGAATAGACTGGAGGGATTGAACTTAAAAGGGAAAATGAACAATGAATCATGAACATTCGAACAATCGAAGTAAATATTTACTTCGTATTTCTAAAATCGTTAATTTTAATCTCCGAAGCTTTAGCGCAGGAAATCCTTGTTCGTTATTCAGGCAATCCCCTGGCTACAGGACGTGTTACTTTATGTACACCGGGGACTAATCGATCTCGTCAGGTCTCTGCCGTCTATGACATAGGCGACGGACTTTTTAATGTAAGAAAAAAATGACTTCTTTACAGAAATCAATATATAAGGAACGATAGCTTCGTAGTTAAACGGCCATATTTAAATCATCAGCTCTGTAGGAGCGGAACAAATACAATTGATAATTGAATAAACAATTACCGGTCACTGATCTCACAATGAACAATCTTTCCAAAATAAATTCGATGGAAATCAGTTTCTCCGGAATACTTTGATATAATGCTTTCATCTAAAAAATTCTTTTCATCCATATCCTGCCAATACATTTTTTTGCACGCTAATATCAGGTCCGCTTCTGCAAAACCCGGCGCATCAACTCCGTGTACGGCAATAGGCGTTAAGCCTGCTATAATATGTTTATCGGGGACATCCCGACCGGAAGTAGAGCCTAGGTAAGACAAGGCTTTCTTCTTATCTTTGGGAAAACGGCAAAGCGTAAATGTATCGTATTTCTCCATAAACTCAAGCGTATAGCGTGATGGTCTGACCACAACTTGAGCAAAGGGCTTGCTCCACATGGAGCCGATACTTCCCCAGGCAACTGTCATGGTATTGAAATCATCATCCTTAAAATTCCCGGCTGCCAGTAAGAACCATTCGGTATCCCAAACAGAAAATGGTTTAAGCGTTAGTTCTTTGATCTTGATCTTAGTCCTTTGCACTATTATCTCCCTTTTCAAAAAAAATAGTAACTTTTTTTTACTTTTAAAATTAAATTCTCTTCAACAAATCAATATAAAGGAGTTCAAATGGCACAACAACTTAATTACGTATGTCCTAAATGCGGCAGCCGCAAATATGAATTGGATGAAATACGAACCACGGGCGGTGGATTAAGTAAATTATTGGATGTTCAGAATAAGAAATTTACCGTCGTCACATGCGAAAAATGTAAATATTCCGAATTATACAAAGCGAACACCTCAATGCTGGGTAATATATTCGACCTCTTTATCGGAGGATAGATTAATTGACAGTTGACAATTGAGAGTTAATAAATTATTAATTGGGAAGTGTGTTGCACATCACACTTGTATTTTCACACTTGATTATAAAAAGATAATTCGTTAGTGTTCAATGAAATAAATAAAGAATAACGAGAGAAATAAATGGGGACGAGTTTAATTCTTGATAAGAGTTTTGATTTTGCATTAGATATTATTTCTGCATACGAATTCCTGATTGATAAAAAGGAATTTGTTATGTCCAAATAATTGCTAAAATCCGGTACAAGTATCGGTGCAAATATGAGAGAAGCTGAACATGCACAAAGTAGACGAGATTTTCTTTCAAAAACTAATATAGCATTAAATGAAGCAAATGAAACAGAGTTTTAGATTGAATTACTTCTAAGAAAGGAATATTTAGGTAACAAATATCATAAACTTCTGAATGACCGTATAGAAATTAACAAGATATTACATTCAATTGTAAAAACAACAAAAGCAAGCATCAAGAACTAACACACATAGTTGCGAATTGTCTATTATCAATTGTTAAACGTCTTCGGCAGCTTTGATCTCATCAATATACCAGGACATGATCTTTCCGAATTCTTCGCCTTCGGAATAACCAACTTTTTTATATCGGATCATGCCTTGTTTATCTATGACAAATAGGGTGGGAATACCCTTTACACCGAAAGCTTTATTCAATCCATCTGCATAATAAACGGGAAAATCATAACCGTTCTTGCGAATAAAGGGCGGGACAAGATATTTATCCCTATCTGTAGAAACAACAATGATCTCCACGTCATCATCGTTGATATACTGATGATACACTTCATTCATATGTGGTAGTTCTTCAAGGCATGGCGGGCACCAGGTGGCAAAAAAGCTTACGATCAAGATCTTATTTTTAAATTTTTCATGGGTGATCGTTGTAGAATCTATGCCTTCTATCTCAAATTCGGGCATGGGAATATTCAGCTGATCGGCAAGAAAATTTTGACGTAAAAGATTGCGCCCGACAAAAATAGTTTCATCGATCATCGTATTAACTTCCGCCTTGGAATATCCAAGTAGCTCAGCCGTATTTAATATTTCCGACTTGGCATCCAAGGATCCCGGGGTCATTTTTAAAGCTTCGATACAAGCGATCAATGATGCTTCATAACGATTCATTTTATTGAGGGCTTTTCCGTAATTCAGCAGGATCTCGGTATCCTGATAATCGGCAATAATATCTTCATAAACATTCAGCGCTTCAGTCAATTGATGACGTTCGATCAATAATTGCGCGTAACCGTCGCTGATCATAGCGCGATATGCCGTCAGTCGATCATTTAATTCATCTTCGGTAAAATTACGCTCTTGATAGTATTCTCTTGCAGAGGTCAGAAACGCTTCACTTTTGATCATTATTTCAGCTTTTTTAACAGCATTGAAGATAGAATCTTTAAGAACCGGATCTTCAGTTGATACACTTGACAAGAAACCCAAGGTCATTGCTTTAGAAAAGACATCTGTATTTTTGTTGTAAATCTTTATGATTTTTTGATAGTCCTCAAGCTCACCTTTTTCAATGCTCTTAGGTAATGCCTGTTCACATGCGGCATATAATTCCACACTTTCTTTTTTCTGATTTTTCATGATAAAAGAAATGAGGCCATCATAATCGGGTTCGGTACTCAATTCACGATTACTGCAACCGACCAATAGTAAAAGTACAAGACCTATAGTCAATAAATGTTTCATAACTCCCTATCCTTTTTATTTAAATATATCCATTGATATTCTTAAAGAAATCAAATGAGAATTTCCCAGATCACCATTATTTGAAGGTCTGAAAGAATAGCTGACATCCAAATACGGCATAGAGAATTCGATCCCTGCATGAAGTCCATCGCCCAAACGATAACTTATCCCTGCAGAAACAATATTTTTATATTCAATTTGGATCAAAGGTTGTATGTCCACCGCCAATACCGATCCTATGGCAAACATATAATAATCCAAATTTTCTGTAATAGACATAGCTGAGCTTAAACCCGGCTTGAAATTAAAATCTCCAAAATTAAAAAGCACTATCCATGCAGCTTTAAGCTGTGGAGAATAATATTGAGCGGCACCATTATCGAAAACCATAACAGCCGAGGGAAGATTTTTTAATGAATATAGAGATTGGACATACTTCCCTTTATGTTCGACATGAATGTCAAATGTCAATCCGTAACCATTGGTTTCGATCAAATCCGTGTAAAGGAATCCAAGATCAAGTCCAATGTTGAAATTATCTTTTTGATAAACGGGCATACCTAAATGTACCGTATAATTTGCAATACCCGTAAAAAGGACACCATCATAATCAATGATCTCATTTTCATCAAGTTGTCCATTTCCTTCGCCGGTATCTCCCGTTCCGGGAATACCGTCCAGGCCATAATCTAATAGAGCACTTCTGGAATCGGGGATATCCGATATACCGATCCGGGAGACCATGATCCCCAGCGGCTGATCTTTGTACTTGAATGTGAAAGCGACAGAACTGGCGGATACCTCATTCCGAAACCAGGTTGAATGGTAAAGATAAAGAGCTTTATTGGAGGTTTCACCCAATCGCGTCGGATTAAGCATCGTATTTTCACTTCCATATTGCATTAAGCCATAGGCCGCACCATAAAGTTCCCCCCCGGGTCCCCGTAAAAGATTTAAATAATCATTTCCATAACTTGCATAACCTGCCATTAGACCAATGGGCAGAATCATAAAAAGTGACATAAAAAAAATTGCAGTTTTTGTTTTCATCGCAGTTAAAATATAAGCGTTTTTCAGCCTCAATGTTCCTTGTTTTTTTCCCTCAGCGAAGCAAGAGAACAATGATCTTATCAATTCAGCAGATAAGATCGTTCTATCGTTTATTCAATACCCTTAGCTATTCTCTAATAAGTTTTCCGTTATCAAGATGATAATTAATTTCAGCGATCTTTGCTATCTGATCGTTATGAGTAACCAAGAAAAATGTTTGATTCATGTCTTTTTGGATCTTCTTGAACAGATCCAACACTTTAGCACCTGTTTCTTTATCCAAATTCCCCGTTGGCTCATCCGCTAGAAGAATATCAGGTTTATTGATCAAGGCTCGTCCAATGACGGCCCGTTGTTTTTCTCCGCCGGAAATTTCAGCAGGGAAATGATGCATTCGTTCCGACATACCTAAATAATCAAGCATTTCTCTGGCATTTCCAATAGCTTCCTGCTTATTTTGCCTACTGATCATAAGCGGCATAGCAACATTTTCTTCTATACTGAATTCCGGTAATAGGTAATGGAACTGAAAGACAAAACCAATATGCTTTTGGCGAAACATAGCCAATTGATTTTCCGGCATATGCGTTACCTGCTGCCCTGCTATCCAAATATCCCCTGCACTGGGCATATCCATGGTCCCGATAATATTCAGTAAAGTTGATTTCCCCGAACCCGAGGGCCCCATAAGGGAAATAAAATCTCCTTGCTGAATGACCAGATCGATATTATCCAATACATTAAGGGACTTTCCGCCCGAAAGATAGCTTTTGCATAGATTTTTGACTTCAATGATCGTTTTCATAATAATGTCCAATTCACTGTTTATTTGTTGAACTGTTGAATCATAAAGCATTTCCTTAGTCATCCTGAAACGGCATCCGACGGATACCGGTGTTCAGGATCTCTCTAAGAGTCACGTCACAGAATATTATCTTGCTCGGATTCCAAATTATTATGTTCAACCTCTTCTTACGATTCACGGTTTACTGTTTTGTCCTAATTGCATCTAATGGCCTAATTTTGT
>CAYPTO010000025.1:0-4421 GCA_964413625.1 uncultured bacterium | reverse complement strand
TTACGATTCACGGTTTACTGTTTTGTCCTAATTGCATCTAATGGCCTAATTTTGTTTGCTCTCTTTGCCGGTATCAAGGAGGAAAGGGTGATCAAAATGGAGACCATTACAAGGGTTGCCAGTACATCCCAAAAGCTCACGATCACGGGAACGTATTTAAAAATATAAACATCATTCGCTCCCGGCATAATAAAGAAAGGGAAATATTGCTGCAACGATAATAGGATCACTGCGGTGGCCGCGCCCAATATCATTCCCAATCCGCCGGTATACCAACCAAGCCTAAAATATATCCGATGTGCATCCCTCGGAGCACAGCCCATACTTTGCAGTATCCCGATCTCCCATTTTTTTTCCAATAGCAACATAATCATTGATGAAATAAGATTAAAACCCGCAATAATGACAATTAAGCTCAAAACTAAAAATGTTGCAATCTTTTCCACTTGCATGGCTGAGAACAATTCATAATGTTCTTCCCACCAGCTTGCGACCCGTGAATTTTCGGGAATATGTTCTTTCCAATATTTATTCACCGAATTCAAATCCTTAACGGAATAAAGTTCTGCCTCAAATTGGTGATAATTTGGTTCATCCAGTAGGTATTGCATATCAAGAATATGCATATAAGCACGATAATCGTAATCAAAGACCGTTACATTGAACACATCTTTCACAATGCATTGCATACTTGGTGCCGAATATGTTTTAACATCCAAAAGTGAAACCAAATTAATGGTATCCCCCACTCCGACTCCCAATTTATTTGCAAGAGACAATCCCATAATGATCTCAGGATAGGATGTTTTGGCAAGATCATCGGTCAAAAATTTCTTTTCCTGCAAATACGGTTCTAATTCCAATATGTTTTTATATTCATTGGGACGAACGCCCTTAATAAATGCCAATTGTTGATATTTGCCGGAATTTACCAGCATTTTTCTTTCAATGCTTGGCGTTACGATTTTAATTCTCGTATCTTTTTTAATCTCTTCAAATAGGTCCGTACGGGCTTCATTGCTAATATTTTTCACATAAAATGTAAGATCAGGCGACATATCCTGCGTTCGATTAAAAAGCATATCACGGAAACCGTTCATGACGGAAAGAGAAGCAATGATGGCAAAAGTCCCCAAAAATGTTCCAATGATGGTAATAACGGATGTCGTTGAAATCATCCGGACCTTTTTACGAGAGGAAAAATACCGACCGGCAATATAATTTATATATGATCTATTACTCATAGCGCAGCACCTCAACGGGCCTGATACGAGAAGCATTCCGTGCCGGTAAAAATGTTGCGCTCAGAGACGTTACAATCCCGACAAGTATAATGATCAGCATAACATTCCATGAAATTTCTATAGGTAAGCGATCTATAAAATAAACATCGGTAGAAAGCTTGATCCAGGCAAAATGCATTTGTCCCCATTCCAGGCCTTTTGAGATAAGAAGTCCGATCCCTATCCCCATCATGGAAATACTCAGGCCATCGATCATAAACTTTTTTCTAATATCCGAAGGTTTCATGCCAACGGATTTAAGAATGGCCGTATCACGTTCTTTGACAATAACGATCATGACCAAAGTTGAAATAATATTCACCATCGCCACTAAAGCAATGATCCCGAACGTAATAACAATAGGAGCTTTTTGGGTCTGCAACCACTTGAATAACATTATGTTACGCTCTTTCCACGTCACCGGGACATAGTGATAAGGACTGACCTGATTGATCCAACTTGAAACATTGTCCGCAAGCAAAGGATCACTGAGCAACAATTGATATCCACTGATAATTTTATCATTATCGTTAACTTCTGCAGCAAAGCCCAGAGGAGCATAAGCATAATTGGCATCAAACTCTTTCATTCCGGTACTAAAAATGCCGGTGACGATCACATCAAATGATCTTATAGGATTAAAGGGAGAAGGAATGCCATTTATGAAAAGGGCCGATACGGTATCACCTACAGTCACATCAAGATATTCTGCCGCTCCGTACCCGAGGTAAAGACCTTTAATTGAATCTGCTTCTCTGAAATTTACGCCACCCATAATATCTTTTTTGGAACGATGAAGCATCTCAATAAAATCCGCTTCATTCATACACTCAATGATCACACCTTCGGTTTCATCGCCATATCTCAACATAGTTTCCAGATTCACGAAAGGCGAAATATGGGTAATATTCTTATTATCAAGCATTTGTGATACATATTTACCATCATATTCAATGTCATCTTTAAAACTTTCAATACGAATATGTGATTCAAAGCCTGTAACTTTCTCTACCAGTTTATTTTCAAAACCATACAAAATACCCAAGGTGATCGTCATCGCAATGGTCCCGATGATCAGCCCTAAAATTGCCAAAATACGAATAATCGGCACAAACTGATCGGAGCGTTTATGAAACAAAGTGCGTTCAGAAAGGTAGAATAAAAATTTTAACATATTCTTTATTGTTGAATTGTTGAACCGTTGAAATGTTGATCCTTCTCAACAATTAACCAGCTGATTCATCCTGTTATCTTGTCAAAAAAACAAAATCTTGTATATCGTATCATTCTGTCAGAAAAATATTAGATCATCATTTTAAGATAATTTTTCTGATCGCATGGCAGGGAAAAGTAAGACATCTTTGATGCTTGTTTGGCCGGTAAACAACATAATCACGCGATCAAAACCAATTCCCACTCCACCTGTTGGCGGCATACCCGTTTCAATAGCTTGAATAAAATCTTCATCAAAGGTCTGAGCTTCATCGTCACCTTCAACTCTCAAACGGTCCTGGCCTTCAAGACGCTCGCGCTGGTCCAGAGGATCGTTCAATTCAGAAAAGGCATTGGCATATTCCGAAGAACAGATAAAAAGCTCAAATCTTTCAACAAAGCGCTCATCGCCATTTCGATTGATCTTTGCCAGGGGTGAGATCGCTTTAGGATAATCGATCACAAAGGTCGGTTGTATTAGTTTAGGTTCAATATATTCATCAAATAATTTATCAAGGAACTGACCGTAATTCCATTTAGGATCAAAATCCATTTTGTTCTTTTTACACCAATCGGCAAAATCTTTTTCCGTAAACGCCGCAATATCGATTTTCAGATATTCGTTGAAAAGTTCAGCCATGGGTTTCCGTTCAAAGGGTTTTGAAAAATCAATTTTTTCTCCACGATATTCCACGATCATGCTGCCTGTAAGTTTTGCAATTGTTTTAAAATACTCTTCAACAAAATCCATCATATAAAAATAATCGACAAATGCCTCATAGAACTCAATAGCTGTAAATTCAGGATTGTGATTTCTGTCCATGCCTTCATTCCTGAAATTACGGGAAAATTCAAAGACCTTTTCAAAGCCACCGACGATCAGGCGTTTTAAGTAGAGCTCATCGGCAATTCGCAGATAAAGATCCTGGCCTAAACTGTTATGGTGCGTCATAAAAGGACGTGCATTGGCACCGCCGTAAAGGGATTGTAAAATAGGTGTTTCCACCTCGAGATAACCACGGTCATCAAAAAATTTTCGTGTGGCCTTAGTAATTGCCGCTCTTTTTACAAAGGTATCTTTGACCTTAGGATTTACGATAAGATCAAGATAACGTTTACGATATCGCAATTCTTTATCAGCAAACGCATCATAGACCACACCATCTTTTTCCTTTACGATCGGTAAGGGTCGGATATTCTTGGTCAATAGCGTAAAAGAAGTCGCCTTAACGGTTGTTTCTCCGGTCCTGGTTTTCATGACAATACCAACAACACCAATGATATCACCAATATCAAGGATCTTGAACATATCATAGCTTTCTTCACCAATATCATTTTTTGAGATATAAAGCTGAATACGGCCATCGGCATCCTGGATATGGGCAAAACTTGCTTTTCCCATACGACGAATATTCATCAAACGACCGGCTATCGATACGGTTTTTTCTTCGAGCTCATCATAATTATTTAAGATCGTCTGACTTTTATGGCTTACATCGTAAGAATAAGGGAAAGGGTCAATGCCCATCTTCTTGATCTTTGCGATCTTTTCCTTGCGTTGTTCAATAATATTTTCGAGTGTTGAATATGTTTCATTCATATTTTTTTCGGTCATATACTATCCTTTCAATATCTAAGTAATGTAAGGGATTTTTAGGCAAAATGAAATAAGATTGAGGTTAAGATTGAGGTTGAGGTCGGAAGTAGAAAGTTGAGGGTTTAACTTGAATTACCACGGCATAAATGCCGTGGTATGTAAAAAACTAATATCTGGGTTTTAACCCAGTAAATTCTCCCTGCTTTTTCGGGGTTAAAACCCCATATCCTATATGTTTTCATACCCCGAGCTAAAGCACGGGGTAACTCAAAATTGAACTTCCCTGAATAGTGTTGACAAGATTTACATGCTATTCATTGCTTTTGAAG
>CAYPTO010000024.1:0-10112 GCA_964413625.1 uncultured bacterium | reverse complement strand
AACTGAATCAGTTGTAATATTTTTTCTTTAAATTCTTTTATGCGTATAGCACTTATTCAACCACCAATCGAAGATTTCTACTCAACCCCACAAAGAACATACCCACTTGGTCTAACATATCTTGCAACTGCAATTAAGAATCTTCCAATTGAAATTCAAATTCTGGATTTTATCACCGGCCATGGACGTCAAACTATTCCTATCCCAAGTACATTTGAAAATTTAAAAAAATATTTGCGCTATGACCATTCACCCATTTCGGCCTTTCACACTTATTATCATTGGGGTGCAAGTTGGAAATATATAAGTGATTATTTCACTAAAGAGCAGTATGACATCTGTGCCATTTCATCAAATTTTTTCACTTATTCTCAAGAAGTCATTAAACTGGCACACATAATTAAATCTATTTCACCTAACTGCCTTGTGCTTGTCGGTGGACAAAACGTTGGTCCCGAACATGAATTATTCACTTCTTGTCCGGATATCGACCACTGTATCATGGGTGAAGGTGATGTAGCTTTTCGACAATATGTACAATCTGTAATTGACGATCGAAATACAATTGATAGCACTCCCGGTCTATGGAATATAAAAAAACAGGATTGGAATGATAACCCTTTGATTACATCGTTCGATTTTAAACCAAAAGCCAATATTTTACCGACTGATAAGTATCGTATCGCGAGTAAACCCGCTATCATGTTATCGACCTCAAGAGGTTGCCCCATGGGCTGTCGCTTTTGTTCAGTTTCACGTACATTTGGTTCTCATTTAAGACTAAAATCTGTTGAGATGATCATTGAAGAAATGCAAAATGCTTTTGATTGCGGTATCCGTGCATTTGATATTGAAGATGACAACTTTACATTTAAACGTGAACATTGTGTTGATCTTCTTACGCAAATCGCGATAAGATTTAGTGGTAAGATCACGCTCTATGCCATGAACGGACTTTCTGCCGAGCATCTTGATAAAGAGATCATAACTTTACTTTCAAAAAGCGAAATGAAACTCTTGAATCTTTCCATTGCAACTGCCTCTAAAGAACAACTTAAACTTCTACATCGCAATACGAGTATTGAACATTTTAAATATATATCTCATTATGCTGCCGATAAAGGATTAAAGGTCATGGGACATTTTATTGCAGGTCTCCCCGGGCAAAGACTTGAAGAGATCATAAATACGATGGTGATTTTGAGCGAACTACCACTCATCCTGGGCATATCACCATTCTATTATATTCCGGGAATGAAAATGACAGTTCCAAATATTCCAGAAAATTGCAAAGATGCACGACTAAGCAGATTCTGGCCGGCTGATAATTTATTAAATGAACTGGACCTCATTACCTTATTCCGACTTTCACGTTGGATAAATTATGTAAAAAAGCAAATGAAAAAAACCTCAATACATGCTTTGGAATTTTCTGATCTTCAGAGAACCTTTCCCGACAACCCATATATTACCAAGTTGACACACGAATCAAAGCTAATTGGATTAGATGCCCATGATCACTTTTACGAACAGATACAATCAGAAAAAGTAATATGTGAATTTGTTAAGAATATTAATTTAGTTCGATTTACAATTTAGTGACATAAGGCATATATTTCCTTCTGACGAATTCTACAATACAATTGTAAACGGTGACCAAACGGTTATAAAATTTAATGTAATATTTCCTTAAAATATTATTGAGATAATTGTTTATCCTTTCTTATCGTATTCCACATTTTTTTCTTTAATCCCGTCAAAATAAATCATAACTTTTTAATTGGTCAAACGTACAAGCCAAAAAGAAAGGAAATGTACATGGACGGAACAAGTTGGAACTACTCAGATAAGGTAAAAGAGCATTTCTTCCATCCCAAAAACATCCTTGAAATAGATGAAAAAGATTATAATGCAGATGGTGTAGGTTATGTAGGCTCACCTGCCTGCGGCGATATGATGAAGATCTTTATCAAAGTGAAAGATGATCGTATTATAGACCTTAAGTGGCAGACCTTTGGCTGCGCAAGCGCTATCGGCTCCACTTCCATGTTAAGTATCATGGCAACCAAAAATGGCGGTATGACATTGGATGAAGCATGGAGATTAACCCCTGAAATGATCATTGATGAATTAGGCGGATTGCCTGCAAATAAGATCCACTGTTCAGTACTGGGAGATAAGGCTCTCAGAGAAGCCATAAAAGATCATTTCAAACGAACCGGCCAAGAAAATCGTATCCCTCATGACGATAAATCCCGTATCATTTGTGAGTGTATGAATGTCACAGAAGATGATATCAGAATGGAAGTCCTTGAAGGTGTAAAAGACCTGAAAACATTACAGGAAAGAACCAAGCTTGGGACAGCCTGTGGAAAATGTATCGATACGGCAAAAACCTTGGTAGATTTTTACGTTGGTAAATACTATACTGAAGAAATCTATTCGGGAAATAAAAAAAAATAAGGTGATCAATGATCTATTTAGATAACTGTGCAACCACCCCCCTGCATCCAAAAGTAAAAGAAGCAATTATAGATGCGCTTGATCTTTTTGGAAATCCAAGTTCCATGCATACCAGTGGCCGTCAGGTCCGGGCTTTGATAGAAGAAAGTCGAAAAAATATTGCAGATTTCTTTAATTGTAGTCCCGAAGAAATAATTTTTACTGCAGGGGCATCGGAAGCAAACAATACCGTTCTGAAAAGCTCGACCACATGTTGTGCTTCCTGTAATGAAAATCGTGGACATATTATTACATCGAACATAGAACATCCTTCCGTATTGAATACACTGAAATGTTTGGAAAATCAGCATATAGAGGTCACACAGATCAAAGTAAATAATAAAGGTATCATAGATCCTGCCGATGTGGAAGCAGCTATTCGGCCGGATACGATGATGATCTCGATCATGTATGTTAATAATGAGATCGGCACTATTCAACCTATACATAAAATTGCTGAAATTGCTAAAAAGCATCATATCCCCATGCATACCGACGCAGTTCAGGCGGTAGGGAAAATTCCTATCGATCTTCAAGATCTTCCTGTGGATTTCCTTTCCATGTCCGGGCACAAGATCTACGCTCCCAAAGGGATCGGGGTTCTTTTTAAACGGAGAACCACAAAAAGTATTTGTCCATTGATCACCGGTGGGCATCAAGAAAATTCCATGCGCGCCGGAACGGAGAATACCTTGGGAATTATTGCACTCGGTGAAGCGATCCGCCAGTGCAAGTTAGAAATGAAAGAGAACGAAGCACGAATCGGTAAATTAAGAGACCAACTTGAAAATGGGATCAAAAAGAATTTGGATCATATTATCATTAATGGTGATCTTGCTCATCGAACTTATAACATTACAAACATCTCATTCGTGAATATTGAAGGCGAATCAATTTTACTTCGTCTTGATATGCATGGTATTGCCGTTTCAACCGGATCAGCATGTTCAACCGGATCGCTTGAGCCCAGCTATGTGATTACAGCTCTTGAAGTTGATCCCGAGATAGCTCATAGCTCCATCAGATTCTCCCTAAGTCGTGAAACCACTGAAGAAGATATTGATAAAACTATTAAAGCCGTCATCGAAACTGTTAAGTTTTTACGTAGAATGAGCCCTATTTTATAGTCATAACTTGAAAGGAATGCTATGCAAAATGTTCAATTGATCGATCACCCGCTCGCCAAGCATTCTCTGACCATTCTTCGTGATAAAAATACGGATACGGAAACTTTCCGCAGGCATACGGCTATTGTTTCCCAGATTATCATTATGGAAGCAAGCAAAGCATGTAAACTTAATAAAAAAAATATTGAAACACCCATAACAGAAACCCAGGGTTATGAGATCTATCGTTCTATGGTCTTTGTGCCTGTTCTTCGTGCCGGTATCTCTATGTTGGTACCTGCCCGAGATTTTCTCCCTTGGACACCTGTCGGCTTTATAGGTTTAGAACGAGATGAAAAAACTGCGATAGCCCGTGAATATTATCAGAAATTCCCGACCAATATTGATAATAAATTGGTCCTGATCCTTGACCCGATGCTCGCTTCGGGAAGATCTGTTATTGACACCATTTCCCGACTTAAAGAAAAAGGTGCAAAGCGAATATCAATTGCATGTATTGTTACCGCTCCGGAAGGGATAAAGCGCATAAATAAAGAACATCCCGATGTAAATATTTATACCACTGCAATTGACGATCATTTAAATGATAAAAAGTATATTGTTCCCGGCTTGGGTGATTTTGGCGACCGATACTTCGGAACATAAAACCCACGAGCCAACATTCGAGATTTAAGTAAATATTTACGATTCACGTTTCCGATTAGACAACAAAATAACATCTCGAAGTTCATCCGTATTTCTTGCGCTCATCCAAAGTTTATCAAATTCACTTTCTTGTACAAGATTAGCTATAGCCATTAGCGCCCGGATATGATATGAACGTTCATCTAAAGTTCCAATCAACACGAACATAGTATGAACAAGTTCTTTAGAATCCGTAAAACGAATACCTTTTTTGCATCGAACAGGAATAATACCAAAACACTTTTTACCCGGAATAATAATATGAGGAATTGCCAACCCGGGCTTTATAATTGTACTGGATTGAGCTTCTCTCTTATTGAATCCCATGATCAGATCGTCCTTTGAAACGTTACAGCGTTTCTCAAAAAGTCGCGAAATGCTTTTGATAAGTTCATCAATTTCCGGACTTCCCTCAACATCAAGAATATCACAGGTTTTGATCAATTTATCAAAACGATCTTCTATGATTTCATCACGTGTAATGACAATCTGTCGCAATTCATCCTCAAGACTGGTGCTCTTCAATTCTTTTGCGGATATCCTTTCAATAATATGCATGATCGCTGATGTACGATCAATTTTTTTCCTTGCATAAGCAAAGTATATAATAATGCCTAAAACAAAGAAAATAAAAGAAATAAGCAGAGGTATCCACCCCATATTAACAAGTAGGATCACATATGAAATGATCGCAAAGATCGGCAAGAAAGGGTAAAGTGGTACTTTAAATTTCGGTCTGTAATTTTGTATTTTACTTTCACGCATAATAATGACTGAAATATTATTCATCAAAAATAAAAGTATTTTTAAGGTTGATGCCGTTTTTACAAGATTTTCAATATTAAGGAACACGATCACAATGATCATAAAGGCTGTAGTAAAAATGATGGAAATGACCGGTGTTTTGGATCTTTGATTTGTTTTGGCAAATATTTTAGGAAGTAATTGATCCCTGCTCATTGCCATTGGAGTACGCGAGGCTGCAAGAATTCCGGCATTAGCAGTTGTTATAAATGCCATTATAGCTGCAATGCTCAAAACAATAACACCCGGTTTGCCCAAAATTTTTCCAGCACCAAGCGATAGAGGAATAGCAGAATTTCGCAATTCATCTGCCGGAACGATTCCTATCGTTACACCTATCGCCAGCAAATATAATAATGTGACAACAAGAAATGACAACAGCATTCCTAAAGGAATATTTTTCCCGGGATCTTCTATCTCTTCAGCAATGCTGGCAATTTTGGTTAGACCGCCAAAAGAAACAAAAACCAATCCTGCAGTTGCAATAATGGAAGAAAATCCCATTGGCATGAACGGACGATAATTTTCAGGTTGTGTTGAAATAAAACCGCGTGCTATATATAAGGTCAATACAGCCAATAAAAGGAACACAAGAATTACCTGTATCCTGCCTGTAACTTTTACACTAAGAATATTTGTAAGAGCAAATATGAGACAAACAGCAACCGAAATGATCTTAATTTGAACAATATCTATATTGGGGAAAATCAACACAGCAAAACCCCCCATACCAACTAAAGCAAATGCAGACTTAAAACTGAGGGAAAACCAGTTTGCAAAACCACCAAATATACCTAACCACGGACCGAGGCTACGATCAATATAAAAATAGATCCCACCCGATTTTGGCATGGCTGTAGCTAATTCCGCTTTAGCAAACAAACTCGGAATAACAAGTATAGCCGCCAGCATGTAAGCAAGTATCATTGCCGGACCGGATTTTGCATACGCAAGTCCGGGTAGCACAAAAATACCCGAAGATATCATCGCTCCGGTTGATATGCAGAACACATCCAGAAGATTTAATTGTCGTTTAATCATGCTACACATCTAAAAATTAAATATGGCCACAAAAGCACACGAAATGTGTGTCCAAACAAAACAATTTGATTTAATTATTTCTCTTTTTTCTTATCTATTCCGATATTTTCAATAAATTCCTGCATTTCATTCAATTGCCGTGACAAATTATTGATACGAAATTCAATGGAATTGAGAATCCAGAATTGGAAATGATCAACCTTAGACTGACGACTGATCATCCAAATGATCTTTATTGAAACCAGAAGAATACCAATTTCAATTGAGAATAAAGGAGGAAGCGGTATATTTTCCCAGTGGAGAAAATGTCTTGCAATATCAAATGAAAGCAATAAAATAATCATTACAATAAACACCCAGTTTACAATCTTATCTCTTTTAATATCGCTTGAACCGCCGATCTGACCCATCAATTGTTTGATACGCTCACGCTCGTCCCTATACGCTTTAAGTTGAGCCTCAAGCTCTTCGACATTATGGGTGTTTATGTTCATATAAATATCCTTGTTTGCTATTGTAATGTAATCAAAAAATTAGAAATATAATATTTTTTTATCTAATTTTACCATAAGTTATTATTAGACAATAATTTATGCCTGTGTATTTTTATGTTCTAATCTTTTCGTTTTTCTTTTCTTTAGCACGATTCCGGAAATAAAGAACCACATCTACAGCCACCATGAAAAAATTCAGACCATAAAGATATATCACAAGATCATGATCGAAATAGATCTTATGCAATACGCCGGCAATATACCCGACCATTACAATAATCATAAATAACAGGCTTTTCCCTTTCGTAGAACGGGAAACCCAAGAACGGTAAATCGAAAACGGCCAGGCAGCTCCGAAACAGATCAGCATAATAATTTCAAAATGACTCATTAATCTCCATGGTAGTAAAGATCTTTAATGGGTGTTTCATCTACCCAAAGACCTTGATTGATTTTTATCCAACCGGTTAAGCCCAATTCTGAGCGTACTAAATAATATGTATATTTATCTTTAAATTCTGCAACAAGAACCGAAATTTTATCACCCTGCTCAACATGCTCAATCACTTTTTTAAGACGTTTCGTCAAAAATATGTCAAAATCTTTTGTGGCTTCACTTTGCAGATCAACAGCATAGAATGGCTGTATTAATTCTTTGATCCTGCCATTTTTTATTTCAAATTTTCTGCTTCGCATGAACATTTCATTCATAGAACCTCGAGCAACAACAATACCCTCCCCCAAGAAATCCAAATGATCTGTATGCAAAATGAACGCCGGGACCTGAAATTCGCCCTCAAGGTAAAATTCATAGCGGGAATCACCACTTTCTCCTATCGAAAAAAGAATTGAGTAGAGGTCATTATCGAATTCATTCGGAATATATTCCATTATTTTAATATAGGATAAAGTATCACCCTGTGCATGATAGAACGGATCTTCATAATTTAATTTTTCACAACTTGTATTGAAAACCTTTGCTTCACCCGTATAACTGACTTTTAGCCAAGGGTAAGGTGCGATCTCAATTACACTTGCTGCAACAAGCAAACTTAAAGATAAAAAACAAACGAGTAATATTTTAATTGATCTTATCACTTAAACTCCCGGTTTTCCAAGTAAGGCAAACATATTTTTCTTATAAGTTTCAACACCAGGCTGATCAAAAGGATTTACACCCAGCATATATCCAGAGATAGCAACAGACACCTCAAGAATAACGCAGAGTTTTGCCAAATGTTCTTCATCAAGATAATCAAAATGAATAACCATTGTCGGGACACCGCCTTCTTCGTGCGCGTGTTGAGTACCCTTATAAGCTTTTTGATTAACTTCGCTTAATTTTTTCCCTGCAAGATAATTCAATTTATCAAGATCAGCATCATTTTCCGGAATTACTATATCTTTTTGATAATGATCAACAAGTAAAAATGTTTCGAATATATTTCGCACACCGTCTTGTATCCATTGTCCCATACTGTGAAGATCTGTTGTAAAATCAACAGCAGCCGGAAAAATACCTTTTCCTTCTTTTCCTTCACTTTCGCCAAAAAGCTGCTTCCACCATTCGGACAAATAATGTAAGCGCGGTTCCATTGAAGCCATGATCTCAATTGCCTTTCCATCACGATAGCATAGATTTCTGCTTGTAGCGTAACTTAATGCCGGATTTTGATCATCATCGCTCAATGCAAATTTAAACCCAGATACGGCACCACGAATGATCTGGTCTATATCCGCTCCTGCTGCCATAATAGGCAGAAGTCCTACCGGTGTAAGCACGGAAAACCGACCGCCGACATCATCGGGAATGGTAAAACTTCGATATCCTTTTTGCCTGCATAATTCTCGCAATGCACCTTTTTTTGCATCCGTCGTTGCAATAATACGATGATCTGCTTCAACTCCATATTTTTTTTCGGCAAACTCTCTAAGGATTCGAAAAGTAACTCCCGGTTCGGTCGTCGTACCGGATTTGGAAATGACATTGATATAAAAATCTTTTTCCTTAAGTTCTTCTAACAGATCATGGAGTTCAAGAGGCGACAAATGATGGCCAATAAATTTTACCCGGTGATTATCACCATAAAGGGCATGAATGAAAGCTTTACTTCCCAGGTAAGAGCCACCAATACCAATGCATACCAGGATATCGCCGGATTGATGTATTTCTTCTGCGACTTTTGTCAAATGATCAAGATGTTTCGGTGATTGATCCGGTAGATCAAGCCAGCCAAGAAAATCATTTCCTTGCCCATTTCCGGCTATCAAGGTCTTTAAAGCCTGTCGGGCTTCATTGCGGACCTGTGTGTACTGATCTTTATAACGTTCTTTAATATATTTATCTACGACCTGTATCATATATTATGACTCCAAAAATTGTTTTAATACTTCAAGCACCCGGTCAATATCTGCAGGTGTATGATCAGCACATACCTGGAAGCGGATCTCTTCTTCACCTTTGGGGACAACCGGAAAATTCAAGCCCGTGGCTAAAACCCCGTTTTCCCTTAAATATATAACAATTGCCGCTGTTTTTTGAGTATCACGTACCATTAACGGAACAACGGGGTGTTCTCCGGGAATAGATTCCAGACCTAGACCGGCTAAGCCGTCTCTAAAACGGGTCGTCATATCTTTTAAATGTTTAAGTCGAGCTTTTCCTTCTTCGCTGTCACATATCTCAATACTTTTTCTGGCTGCCGCTGACTCTGAAACAGTAATAGGATTTGAGTATATATAAGTAGAAGCAGATTCACGTAAAAAGCTGATCAATTCGTGGCTCCCGGTAACATATCCTCCATTTACTCCAAAAGCTTTGCCCAAAGTACCAATCAGCACATCAGCTTTTGCACCGCTTAATTCTTCCGTGCCTCTTCCATTAATTCCGCAAGCACCCACACCATGTGAATCATCCACTATCAGCGTTACACCTTCTTCAAAATCGCCTTCATAAGCTTCACAGCAGGCTTTGATCTTATCCAGTGGAGCATGATCACCCCTCATGCTAAATATGCCGTCAGTGATCACCAGACAACGTTTACCTTTTCCGGCAGTTTCTTTAAGTTTAATCGCAAGATCATCCACATTGTTATGGGCATAGATCGTTTTAATGGCTGGTCGGGACATACGCATTGCATTGATGATACAATTATGATTTAATGCATCGGAGATTACAACAGTTTCATTTGTTGTTAACGATGAAATAACGCCCAAACTTGTTACATAAGCGGACGAAAAGATCATTGCCGCTTCTCTATTGTGAAAGGACGCCAATGTTTTTTCAAGATCAATATGCTCTTTATAACTTCCGCTGATAAAACGAACAGCACCCGGTCCAACTCCAAAATTGCGTGTTGCCTTTTCTTCAGCATCTATTACGGCAGGATGCATACTCAATCCCAAATAGGAATTGCTATTCATTTTTATATATTTAAGTTGTGAACCATCCAAAATATAA
>CAYPTO010000023.1:5122-10162 GCA_964413625.1 uncultured bacterium | reverse complement strand
TTTACAGGTGATTTTAATTGCCAGCCCGGCACTGAGTCACTAAATACGATACAAAGCGTTTTGACTCGTTGCCCCTCAGATGTACTTACATATTCAACAATTGAACCAATATGGACGATAGACCATATCTTTTACAGTGAAGATCGTGGGATTCGCTTTAAAGAGCTAAAGGTTATTCCGGAAAAAATGGCTTCTGACCATTTTCCCATCGTTGCAAAATTTCGCGTAAAATAAATCGGCTGTAAAACAAAAAAGGCAAGTATAAAACTTACCTTTAATTTTATGTACCCGGGGCGGGATTTGAACCCGCATGTCCGATGGACACTAGACCCTGAACCTAGCGCGTCTGCCAATTTCGCCACCCGGGCTGATATTCAAAAAACTATTTTATCTTTTCTTCAGCCTGTAGATGGGTGATATCATTTTCAAGCGTCAAAATCTTTATTTTTAGATTCTTGATCTGTTCTAACATTTCATCCATGTTGTCAAGTTCTTTAAGATCATAATTTTTACTGTCATCAATATATTGAGTTGTTTTTTCACCAAATTCCTGATAGCATTTCAATAATATACGTCGTGTTTGAAAAACCTCATATTTGAGTTTCCCAATTCGGCTAAAATCGCCTGCTTTTTCTTTTGTTGTGTGATAGGCTTCGTCAATTTTCGGACTTAGGCTTTCCCACCATTGGGCTAATTTACTTTTTACATTACCGTGAGAATTCATATTGTATTACTCCATTCAACGCTTCAATTTACATGATAATAGTCCGTCTGTCAATGACATTATGATATAAAAAAGAACATTATGCTTACTTTTCATCTTTTGAGATAAGCAAAATTTCATTATTGACCGTTATATTAGGATTTTCCGTTACACGCCCAATGGTCGTGGACGTAAGGTTAAAATTCGAAGTTATTCTTGCAAGATTTATAAGATGACTTTCTTTAAGTGTGACCATCGCGGCAGCTTGTGGTTCACCATAAATAAAAACTTCTGTCGGTTCTTTTCTTTCAGAATAAATAGAAGCACCCAATCCTTCTGAACTTGCTTTTTTCAAAGCTGTTATCAGACCGCCTCTTCCGATCATAAGCACAGAGGAAATGATCTTGCTTTCTGTACATTCTTTAACAACATCTACAAGAGCCGCCAGTGTTCCGGTCATGACACCGGGGGGTGTATAGGGCTCGGTTTTACCATAAACAGAAGCATAGGCAGATCCTTTTAAAACGCCACTGGGATCACCCAGAATACAAATAAAGTCACCGTCTTGCTGAAACGTATGCGGCAACACATCTTTTTCTTGTTTGGAGATAAAGAATAATTTTAAACGATTCGTGTCACCCGGCACAATACAGTTATTGGCAATAGGAATATTAAATAATTTTGCGCTTTTTTTGATGATTGACAAATAAGGCTCAATGTCTTGAGGTGAATCGGCTGTGCTTTCCAAATAGTATGAAAGAGCCAAAGGTTTATACCCTCTTATTTGTAAATTTACTATACTAGATAAAGTGTGGAGTTCAATCCCGTTAAGAGAAAAGGATAAACCGTTCAGAGGAATCGCATCAATTTTCAATTCAAGCATATCATTTTCAAAAGAATAATATTTTACAGGATATTCATTATTTTCTTCTTGAAGAAGATTAAAAAGTCTCTCTGTAATATCGGTATATTCGTCGTTAATATCGATTGTTTCGCCATCTTCGGTTATGGGAT
This sequence comes from uncultured bacterium, assembly GCA_964413625.1. Taxonomy (GTDB): domain Bacteria; phylum Fidelibacterota; class Fidelibacteria; order Fidelibacterales; family Fidelibacteraceae; genus M50B103. The sequence goes on along the minus strand of CAYPTO010000023.1, from coordinate 8,445 downwards.
CAAGCGGGTGTTTACCGCCACCTTTTTTTATTTGTTCCTGTTGAAGGCTTTTTAGTGTTGAAAGTGGAATTTCAAGAAGACCTTTTTCGTTATCAAGACTAAGAATCGGGAATGAAACCGTTTTACCGATAAAAACGGGAACACTATCAAGTTCTTTGCATGCTTCTTTGAAATGAAGATGTTGATAATCCTCTACTATATAAAGCAGGCCATTCTCATAAACCTTGAATAAGCGCTTTGAAGAAGCGGTAATATGCCCGCCGGTGTTTGTGTCCACACAAACACGGCACAGTCGCTCCCATGGTGTTTCATCACGAATGAGAGAAATATGGTCGGCAAATTTACTTACGGCTGTCAGCGACTGTGCAGCAGCATGCGCTGCGGCGGGCTGCACATAGATATGATAATTTGTATGTCTGGATCGAAGATATTTTTCATTCTCCGGTGTGGTCACGTCCAACATGATGGCACCATGTTCATGCATGTAACATGAGGAGGTATCAAGATGCCGGGTTGCCATATCTAAATAACAACGTAATCTATTGGTATGATTGCTAATATAAATATAATGTTCATCGTCGATATTGAGATAAAGCGGTCGAGATGGATTAAAATGTAAAAAACGCTTTTCACGATCCCGTTCAAAAGGATCAAAACAGGCAAAAACTTCCTGCTCCAGATCCGAAGGCATGCGCCCCAATAATTTTTCCAGGTATGATGTAAAATCTTTCATGGTCAATAATATGATTTTATTAGATAAAATCCAACTTGTCAATACGGGCAATTTGGCTTATTTTTATCTTTGATATACTACAAAAAAGGACAACAATGAAAATTGAACAGATCACCTCAATCCTGAGTACACAAAGAGAGTTTTTTAAAACGGGCGAGAGTCGCGATCTCGGTTATCGCCGGGAAGCGCTTAAAAAACTTAAAATTATGATCATTGACAACAAACATATGATCATTGATGCGCTGAATGAAGATCTGCGAAAAGCCCCCTTTGAAAGTTATGCAAGCGAAATTGGATTGGTATTAAATGAGATCGATCATCACTTGAAGCATTTAAAAAAATGGACAAGAACCCGCCGAGCTTCAACACCACTTGTCTTATTTCCCTCTAAAAGTCACGTTCGCAAAGAAGCATATGGACTTGTTTTGATCATGGCACCATGGAACTACCCTTTTGGTTTGCTTATGACTCCGTTAGTAGGCGCTATTGCTGCCGGTAATTGTGTGGTATTGAAACCTGCAAACTATGCAGGGGCAACCGCTTCTTTGCTTGAGCACTTGATCCGTGAAACCTTCTCTTCGGAATTCATCAGCATTTTTACCGGTGGAAGGGACGTTAATACTATTTTATTGACTCAACGATACGATTATATGTTCTTTACCGGCGGTCCGATTTTAGGTAAGATCGTTGCAGAGTCAGCATCAAAACATTATACACCTCTTACTCTTGAATTAGGCGGAAAGAGTCCCTGTATTGTAGATCATAACGCAAATTTGGCCAAAGCAGCCAGGCGTATCGTATGGGGTAAATTTTTAAATCTGGGCCAAACTTGTATTGCACCGGATCATCTTTATGTCCATAAAAGCGTCAAGAATAAATTGCTCGAGCTAATAGGTAAAGAAATAAAACGTCAATTTGGTGCTGATCCTCAACAAAGCCCCGATCTTTCCCGTATCATCAATGAAAATGCTTTTGATCGCCTTAGTGCTTATATGGAAAATGTCAATATTCTCATCGGTGGGAAAAAAGACAAAACGGATAAATATATTTCTCCCACGCTTATTGATGGCGTTGATGAAAGTATGCCGGTAATGCAGGATGAGATATTCGGTCCGATATTACCTATTATTGAATTTGACAAGATCAATGATGTGATAGAGATCATATCAAAGAAAGAAAAACCTCTGGCTTTGTATTATTTTACCAAAAGCAAAAAGAGGGCGGATCACGTCCTGCTCAATGCGGATTCCGGTTCTGTTTGCATCAATGATGTTGTGATCCAGTATGCCAACAATTACATTCCTTTTGGTGGTGTGGGATACAGTGGTATGGGAGCATATCATGGGAAATATAACATTGATACATTTAGTCGTGAACGTTCTGTGGTCGCAACACCCACATTATTTGATATTCCAATAAAATTTGCACCGTATAAAAACAAGTTGGCCATATTAAAGAAAGTGCTGAAATAACCGTCAGGATGGGCTTTCTTTTTAACCGAATAGTTATCCATATTAATTGATTTTGAGCTCATATCTTTGGAATGCCGGATAATATTTTGATTGATCTTATTTCTAAGAATATAAACCTATTTCATTTATCCGTCTCCACAGATATGATAAGTCTAAGCTTGTTAGCCGTAAACCCACTACGCCGGAGTGGTTCGGCTACTAAGGCTGTACCTTGGCGAAGGCTAGTGGAGCATAGGAGGCTCGAACTCCTGACCTCTGCATTGCGAACGCAGCGCTCTCCCGGCTGAGCTAATGCCCCATTGATATAAAAATACAAAATAAAAATCAATAATAAAAATACAGAAATCATAAAATAATATCAGAATGTAAAGAAAAGAGGCTAAGAAGGTTAGAAAAACAAAGGATGAATGGAAGGTTTTAAACCCTAAATCACATTTCGTGAATCATACCCTTAAACATTAAACACTAAACATTAAACGTTTAAACGAAGTTTTGCAACTGTTTCGATATGTGCCGTATGAGGAAACATATCCACAGGTTGAATCTTTTCTACATTGTATCCCGCTTCTACAAAAAGTGCAATGTCCCGAGCCTGAGTTGAAGGATTGCAGGACACATAAATAATTGAAGGTGGTTTTAGAGCGATCAATTGTTTAACGAATTTTGGATTTAAGCCTGCCCGGGGAGGATCTACAATTGCAAGATCGGGTTTGTCTAATTTTGCGATCAACTCCTGATTCGTTTGTAAAAATGTATCCAGGTTAGCCTCAAAAAATTGACAGTGCGAAACATTGTTTCGTTTGGCATTCATTTTTGCGTTTTCTACGGCATCCTTGACAACCTCAAAACCAATGACCTGCTTAACCTTATTGGCGATGTATAGCGAAATGGAACCGGTCCCGGAATAAAAATCCCATACGATCATATTAGGATTAAACTCGGCAAAATCGACAATCGTATTATAAAGCTGCTCGGCACCTTTGGTGTTTGTCTGAAAAAATGCATTTGCCGAGATCTCATAATCCAAGCTCCCCAGAGAATCATGAATAACCGAATTTCCGAACAGTAAAACTTCACGTTCGCCAATTGAATGGTCACCTTTTGAGTCAGTGATATTA